>NZ_JBFRKH010000031.1:59373-83514 GCF_041469265.1 Shewanella sp. 10N.286.51.B2 | reverse complement strand
TCTTCTGGGGTAAAGCCATATTCCCAGCGAGCTAATGATGAAGCATAGACATTAGAATCGATTCCGCACCGCCACCAACCTGTCGACTAAATTATACCGACTCATTTAAAGCTAGCTTTCCAGCTTCAACCAATCTTGTGGTTTAAGGTAGCGCTCGTATAGCTCCGCCTCTTGGGAGCCTTCTTCTGGGGTAAAGCCATACTCCCAGCGAACCAAGGGCGGCATAGACATCAAAATAGACTCAGTGCGACCACCGGTTTGTAAGCCAAATAAAGTGCCACGGTCATAAACCAAATTAAACTCAACATAACGGCCTCGACGGTACAGTTGGAACTGGCGCTCATCATCGTTATATTCAAGATCTTTATTACGCTCAACAATCGGCGAATAAGCCGTTAAGAAACCATTACCCACGGCTTGCATAAACTCAAAACTCTTATCAAAACCAGGCTCATTGAGATCATCAAAGAATAATCCACCGACCCCACGGGTTTCATTACGATGAGGCAAAAAGAAGTATTCATCACACCACTTTTTATATTTGGGATAAACCTCATCACCAAATGGGGCGCAAATATCGGCCGAGGTTTGATGCCATGAAACCACATCTTCTTCAAATGGATAGTAAGGAGTTAAATCAAACCCGCCACCAAACCACCATACGGGATCAGCGCCATCTTTATGGGCAATAAAAAAGCGCACATTCGCATGAGTTGTAGGAATAAAAGGATTTTTAGGATGGATAACCAATGACACGCCCATAGCTTCAAAGCTACGTCCAGCTAGCTCTGGACGATGCGCGGTGGCTGATGCCGGCATTGCTGCGCCCATCACATGGGAGAAGTTAACACCAGCTTGTTCAAATACATGGCCTGCGGTCATCACCTTGCTGGTGCCACCACCACCTTCGGCGCGCTCCCACGATTCCGCTTGAAAGCTGGCCTTTCCATCTAATGCTTCTAAACCAGCACAGATATTGGCTTGTAGGGATAACAGGTACTGCTTTACGACTGCGGCATCAGGCATTGCCATATCAAATTCCTTATTGTTTATTCGATTATTTTTATTAAATTACTGTCCGTTACGTAATATTTTGCCGCTACGAGCATCGATAATGGTTGAAGGCTGGCGCTGAGCACCAAGATCACCAGTTATCACAGCCGCAACAGTAGTGGAAAAAGTATCTTGAATTTCTGCTATGGTCAGTGCGGGCGCATGACCGGCTAAATTAGCACTAGTTGAAACAATGGCTTTATTAGTGGCGTCACATAATGCTTTTACCACTGGATGAGCCGAAACTCGCACCGCAATGGAATCAAACTCGCCACATAATAATTGGCTAACCTCTGACTTAATTGGCATCACAAAGGTAAAAGGCCCTGGCCACTTACTAAAGGCAAAGGCAAGTTGTGCCTCTGTGAGTTGTGATTCATCAATATAGGGCTGCAGTTGTTTATAGTCGCTGGCAACTAGGATAACGCCCTTTTGCCAAGGACGTTGTTTGATTTCAAGTAACTTTTGAATAGCTGATAGGTTATCAGGATCGCAGCCAAGGCCATAAACGGCTTCAGTGGGATAAGCAAACACCTCTCCTTGCTCAAACACTTCAGTAACATCTGTTGGATGCAACAATTGCATGAAATACCCTTTAATCTTATAAATTATCGATAAATTATACAGACAATAAGGATATGAACAAATACTGATATAAGGCGAATAGAGTCAAAAAAGTTATATTGGACGCTTATATTTACATGATTTCTGCGGGCATTCTAAACGGCTTCCAGCTGCGCCCTTACGCTCAACTAAAATACCAAAATTACATTCAGGGCAAGATTCATTATGGGGCGGAAAATTCACTAAGTACTTACATTTAGGGTAAGTATTACAGGCAAAAAAGGTTTTACCAAAGCGACTGGTACGAGATTCTAAATGGCCTTTTTTACAATGGGGGCAGTTGATAACCTCTGCATTTTCATCGTGATCGTGTTTTTCAATGTGAGTACATTCAGGATAGTGAGTACAGCCAATAAAAATACCAAAACGGCCAGACTTAACTGCCAGCTCATTGCCACACTCTGGGCATTCAGAGCCTTCTATCACTTGAGTTTCAATGGACTCATGTTGAACTAGAGGCCGCGTAAAGTCACAAGTAGGATAATTATTACAGCCTATGAATCCACCATGTTTACTATTTTTAACTGACAACTCACAGCCACACTTTGGGCAGAGTTCAAACTCTTTCTCCAAAGCATGCTCGTGCACAGTAAACAATTGCTGATCGATTTTAGACATTTTACTCTCAATATTACATAAAGGTGTCACCCTATTCAGGTTACACAGGGATGACAAAATAGCCAAGCTGACGATCAAAAAAGGAGGCCTAGCCTCCTTATTTAGTTAACTCATGACAATAGGTTTAAAGACTTAAGAATGTAACCGCCCATCAGGCTGTTCAAAAATAAGATCTTCCATTTGCTCATAAGCAGACTCGTTGCCTGGTACATTAAATAACACCATCAACACCACCCACTTTAAATCTTCCAAGATTAGGGTGGTTTCATCTAGCGCCATCACCCGTTCGATGACCATTTCACGGGTTTCAACACTGAGCACTTGGATTTGTTCAAGAAACAATAAAAACCCACGGCACTCAACATCCAATTTATCCATTTCATCTTTGGTATAAATACGGAATGACTGCTGGGCATGATTGCACAAGTAAGGTTTATCACCTTCTTGTAAATCAGCCAATCTTTCTAGCCAAGACAGGGCTTTCAAAATATCTGCTTGATGAAAACCTGCTCGGGTTAACTCTTTGGTAAGCTCATCTTCGTCAACTAATAGCTCTACTTCGCTATGAACATAGTTTTCAAAAAGGTACATGAGGATATCAAACATGGTTATCTCCTCTCTAATCTGACGTAACCACCAGGCACTTGTGCCACCTGGCCCTGTAATTCAAGTTCAAGCATTTCAACTAACACCAGATCTATCGACTTTCCACTATGCTCGACTACTGCATCTAAACTAGTAGCCTCATAACCTACACTAGCTAACAGCGCAGAAAATGGCAAATTTGTTGTATTATCTGCTATATGGTGACGATTAGCGACATTTTCAAGGTGAAACTGCGTCAATGCGGACAATTCTTCAACAACATCTGTTGCACATTCTACCAATTTAGCGCCATTTTTTAACAAGTCATGGCAACCTTGGTTATAGCCACCGAGCACCGAGCCGGGCACTGCAAACACTTCTCGATTTTGCTCCATCGCCAAGCGCGCACTGATCAACGAGCCACTTTTGCGCGTTGCCTCCACAACAATCGTGCCCAGTGATAAACCACTAATAATGCGATTTCGCCGAGGAAAGTTACCTGCATAGGGGCCAACCTGCGGCCAAAACTCACTCAGTACACAACCTTGATGCTGGATTTGGTGATACAAATTGCTATGGCGTTTAGGGTAAATACATTCAACACCAGTACCTAATACCGCAAGGGTTACGCCATTACTGTCTACTGCTCCTTTATGGGCTGCACCATCAATCCCTTTTATGGAATGTGATTTAAAACTATTTATATTGTCAATTGTGAAAGCTAAATTAAGTTTGAAACTGATAAATTAAATTCGAAAGATAATACCTCCTAATTAGGAAGTGTTTTCGTTAGGAATTTGCAAAATAAATAAGATGATACTTCTATCTAACATGTTTGAGCCCCCATTACGAGTCTGATCTCCCAAGGTAGCGATTCGGAAGCAGCAAGATGGGAAAGTCTAAGCACAAAATAACCAACTGGTCTCAGTACAATAAAGCGCTCGTTAATCGTGGTTCTTTAACTTTCCGGATTGATGAGCAAGCCATTAGGGCTTGGCTATGTATCGAGCATCATGGTCGCAGTGGACGAGGGTATATTTACTCCGATGTTGCTATTGAAACTGCGCTGGTTGTTAAAGGCGTATTCAATTTGTCACTACGAGCACTTGAAGGCTTTACCAATTCGGTATTCCAACTTATGGATGTGCCACTGACCTCCCCCGAGTTATAGCTGTATCAGTAAGCGAGCCAAGACTGTTGAAATCAAATATAGAGCAAAGAGCCATGGTCCTGTGGCCCATGTTGTTATTGATTCTACAGGCCTCAAAGTCTACGGTGAAGGTGAGTGGAAAACCCGTAAGCACGGCAATTATTAATTTCATTTGAATGCATATTTAGAGGTAAGTATGTCTAGTTAGTTAAGAATTGCCAAGTGGGTTGGATTACTGCTGGTTTCGCTAATCTGAGCCTATTAACTAAATTGCCCCTAGCTCAGCTCTGCCCCATTGTGTGTTTCGACCGATTGAACAAACTCTTCACTAAAGCATCATTTGACTTACTTTTTTTCATGCCTAGAACTCTAACTATCTAACCAAGTTTGCTAATCCACTACACCTAGCGTTTTTCACTTGAAGTGTTTGCCTTATATTTAACTAAGAGTATATTCTTCCATTGTGGCTATTGGTTGAACACGTATAAGTAATTAAAATAATGAGGAATTCATCTTGATGGCTCTCCCTTTTACGCGTAAGGAAAGATAATGGAATATTTTTTAGGAGCGATTGCTATCTATATTGGGTACTTATGGATATCTGGGACGTCGAAATCTAATACGGTTAATAAATCAAAAACTAGAAATGCACCGTCTCAAACATCAAGGCATAGAACTAGTTCCTCTGCTTCATCTAGCGTGAATACATCATCAGTTTCTTCATTTGACTGCAGTGATGATGACGAATTTGCAACATTCACGATCGAGACAAGTTTTGGTTATGAACTTGAAGAATCATCGAATAAGCAAAAGGGTCGATGGATTGGAGAAAGTGAACAGTTAACTATTAATGGTCGAAAACTCAAAAGAGGTCTTTTCTACTTTGGTGGAGTAATGAATTCTCTTGATGGGTATGGGATAGAGCCTTCGTTAGTTGATGAAAAGAGACCTGTATCTAAGCCTCCTTTAAATGAAAATGCAGAAACACATTCTGATGAATCCTTAGGATATTGGCCAAGCTATGCATCACTATCTCAAGGTTGTAGAGGAGCATATCTCGATTGGTTAGCTTCAGAGCGTTCAAATCCCAATATACCAATTGGATATGTTTTCATTTATTTCTACGGCTTTGAACGAAGAATCATAGAAAACAAAGCTACCTCTGATGTATCTGATCCAGAGTTCATAGCTATCTTCGACGAGGTTCTACGCTTAAATAAAGTATTTAGTGCCAACCGTTCATTTAATAGATATTCATCTGACTTTCTAGAATTGATGGCTCTGTTCAGGCCTTCTTTACTTGAGTATCGGATGGACGAAATACCCGATACGCATAATGCTTTATCATTCAAAATTAAATTAGCTAATACAGTTGTTAATGACCAGATAGTTGGAGTTAAATTAGCTCTAGCTTGGTTGAAAAATACTTTTGAGTATTCTCTCAAAATGCCAGCGAGAAGATGCGAAGAAGAATTTAGAAAACTTTTTGAAATCCGTTTTTCGCAAAAATTTGGCGAAGGTATATCAGTTAAGCCTAATAAAACAAAGCTGCGTCTTTCGTATAATGCCGCAAGTAATGGTATTCATGGGATTGATTTAGCTGTTGAGGAATTACCCGATCCGAGCATTCTAAAAGGCCCCATTAAGAAACTAATTCCCATTGCAGAAGCTTGTACCGAGGAACTGGCAAGTTACAGCAGATACCTGGGTAAGGCTGATACTTCTAAAAATGATATTGCAGCATTAATGCTATTGCCTAAAGAGTTGGTAAATGAGTCAAACTCCCCTGTCATTGGAGAATTTAAAAAGTGGGCAGAACAAGTCATAGAAAACCAAGATGGGCTTACTACTGTTAAAGAGTTTTGGTCCCACACTGGGATGCCATTTCCGAAGGGCATAAATAAAAAAGAACACGAGTTACTAACCAATCTAGCGACCAAAGCGAATATAGGAATTGCCCCAGATCAACGCTTTCATCAAGCAAAAGTTAAAGCTGATGGCAATATTGTACTGTTCACACCTGCTCATGGTGAGTTCTTTGAACCAAGCCAAGCATTCAATCAAGTTAGCTTAGCTATGAGGCTTGGCGCAATGGTAGCAACAATCGATGGCTACGTTGATCAAGAAGAGAAGTTAGTACTTCAAAAACTGGTAGATCAAGATGAAAATATGAGCCAATCAGAAAAAAACTCACTCAAAGCCTATTTGATCTGGAGATTAAATAGCCCAGCAAATACTGCTGGATTGAAAGCAAGAATTGAAAAGCTTAAAACTAATGAAATTGAGTTTCTAAAGAAGTTCATGATTTCCATAGCACTAGCTGATGGGAAAGTAGACTCAACAGAAATCAAACAAATCGAAAAACTCTACACCTCACTTGGGTTGGATAGGTCTCTTGTTACTAGTGATATCCATCATTTAACTTCCTCGAGTAGCCGTACTATTACTCGTTCGGAAAGTTCCGATACTAGCGCCAATACATTTAAATTGGATGAAGGCATTTTGGCTATGCATGAAAGTGAAACAAGTGACGCCAAGACAATGTTAGAAAACATTTTTGCAGTTGATGATGAACCTGAAATAGACGTTATTAGCGAGCAAGCAGAGTCTGATGGATTGGACCATGCTCATAAAGAGTTGTTCGACACATTGCTCAGTAAAGAAACATGGTCGCGTAATGAAGTTAATGAATTTTGTGGCAAGCTTAGTCTCATGGTCGATGGTGCGATAGAAACTATCAATGACTGGGCTTATGAAAAAGTAGATGCTCCGGTATTAGATGATGATGGTGACATCTATGTAGATCTTGAAATTGTTGAAGAGTTAAAAGGATAAATGATGATTGCGAAAAAAATACGGTCTAAAGAAAGAGATGCAATTATCCAGTCTTTAAAGTCAGGAGTAACACCAAAAGTAGGGATCCAACACATTCAAGTGGGCCGAGTAAAAGAGTTAAAAGCACTGATTCAAGATATTGAACGTGTCTCAGATGGTGGCTCTGCTTTTAGACTCATTATTGGTGAGTATGGTTCGGGAAAAACATTTTTCTTGAGTGTTGTAAGATCTATCGCTCTTGAAAGAAAATTGGTAACCGTTAATGCTGATCTATCACCGGATCGCCGCATTCATGCTTCATCAGGTCAAGCTCGTAACCTTTACTCTGAGTTAATGCGTAACATGTCGACACGAAATAAGTCTGACGGTAACGCTCTAACAAGTGTCGTTGAAAAATTTATTACGGAAGCTAGAAAAGAAGCTGATGCATCAAACAAAGAAATAACCGTAGTTATTCATGAGCGCCTTTCGTCGTTATCAGAGTTAGTTGGTGGATACGACTTTGCCAAAGTTATCGAAGCTTATTGGCTAGGACATGAGCAAGATAATGATGACTTAAAAAGTAATGCGATCAAGTGGCTTAGAGCTGAGTATTCAACCAAGACAGATGCCCGTAAAGACTTAGGTGTCAGAAGCATAATTACGGATGCATCCTTTTACGACTCTCTAAAACTGTTAAGTCTATTTGTTCGGCAAGCAGGATACCAAGGCTTGATTGTTAACCTCGATGAATTGGTTAATTTGTACAAGCTACATAGCACTCAAGCAAGAACGTCTAATTATGAGCAAATTCTAAGAATGCTTAATGATTGTTTACAAGGGTCAGCGGAGCACCTTGGTTTTCTACTAGGTGGTACGCCGGAGTTCTTATTAGATCCAAGAAAGGGGCTATATAGCTATGAAGCTCTTCAGTCACGTCTAGCAGGAAATACATTTGCTAAGCAAGCAGGTGTAATTGACTACTCCTCACCAGCATTGCACCTGGCTAGCCTTACACCAGAAGAGCTATATATTCTTTTGAAAAATTTACGACACGTCTATGCTTCTGGTGACCAATCGCAGTACCTTGTGCCTGATGAGGCGCTTAAATCATTTCTTCACCACTGTAGTCAGACAATTGGGGACGCTTATTTCAGGACTCCTCGTAATACAATAAAAGCATTCTTAGACATGCTTGCGGTAGTTGATCAAAATCCATCTATTGTATGGGACAGTTTAATTTCATCGGTTTCTATTGAAGAAGAAAAACCCTCAGATGTCGAACTTGAGGTAGAAGAGAGCGAAGATGGACTTGCTGACTTTAAACTATGATCGACGAATATAAAAAGCTAGATATCAGGGTTCAACAATGGATCTTTAAGCAAGGCTGGGCAAACTTAAGAGAAATACAATGTTTGTCTATAGATCCGATACTATCTGCCAAAACTGATGTTCTGATCAGTGCTTCAACAGCTGCGGGTAAGACTGAAGCTTTTTTTTTACCAGCAATCAGTGCCATAGCAGATCAAAAAGAAGGGGTTGGTATTCTATATATCAGCCCACTAAAAGCCTTAATCAATGATCAGGATAGACGTTTAGAGAGCCTTTCAGATTTACTGGATATGCCTGTTACCCCATGGCACGGTGATAGCCTACAAAGTAGGAAGAATAAATTAAGGCGTTCACCAGCTGGTATTGTACTAATTACCCCAGAATCACTTGAGTCATTGCTTATTCGTGATGCTGGCTGGGTGAAGTCTGCATTTTCTAATTTAAAATATATTGTTATTGATGAATTCCATGCCTTTCTTGGCACTGAACGTGGACATCACTTACTTTCCCTGCTTCATCGTTTGGAGCATCTTCTAGGGAGATTAAAGTCACCCATTCCCAGGGCGGCATTGAGTGCAACACTCGGTGAATTGGAAAAGGTGCCATTGTCACTTAGACCAAACCAATCCTTTCCATGCAAAATAATTAAAGATTCGCGCTCTACATCGACCTTTAAGATTCAAGTTAAAGGTTATCTCAACTCGGCAAGTATAGATGATAAGGCTCCTGTAGATGCGGAATGCCAAATATGCCAAGATTTGTTCAAATTTTGCCGTGGAGGTAATCATTTAGTCTTTGCAAACAGTCGAAAGCGAACTGAAAGTATAGCCGCAACATTAAGTGATTTTTGTGATCAAAAAATCGTACCTAATGAGTTTTTCCCTCATCATGGTTCACTCTCGAAAGAGTTTAGAGAGAGCTTGGAAAAGCGACTTCAAAAAGAGCAATTACCTACTACAGCTGTTTGTACAATGACATTAGAATTGGGTATCGATATAGGAAAAGTAAATTCGGTTGTTCAAGTAACCGCACCTCATTCCATTTCTAGTTTAAGGCAACGAATGGGACGTTCCGGACGGCGTGGGGGTCCATCTATACTTCGAATGCTGATCGCTGAAGATGAGTTAACAAAAGATTCGAGTGTTATCGATAAACTCCGACTGGAGTTAGTGCAATCCCTCGCAATGATCAAATTATTAATTAGCAATAAATGGTATGAGCCTGCTGATACGTCCCTTTACCACTTTTCAGCACTTCTGCATCAGACACTTGCAGTCATTGCGCAATGGGGTGGTATTAGAGCGGAGCAGTTGTTTAAATTACTTTGTAAGGAAGGCCCTTTTCAGAACGTCGGAGTTGAGAACTTTAAAGCTCTCCTGAGTCATATGGGGAAAACAGAACTAATAACGCAGTTAGGTAACAGTGAGATTGTTTTAGGGCTATCTGGTGAGCGCATTACAAATCACTATTCATTTTATGCGGTATTCAAAACTCCAGAAGAGTTCAGGGTTATTAGTGGCGTAAATACAATTGGAACACTGCCTGTTGATTCACTTGTGTTAGTTGGCCAGCATATTATTTTTGCTGGAAAACGCTGGAGAGTAAAAGATGTTGATACCGACAAAAAAGCTATCTACGTAGAGTTCGCCAAAGGTGGGAAGCCGCCAAAGTTCGGTGGTGGCGGGATGTCAATTCATGACGTAGTTCGCCAAGAAATGTATTGCATGCTTAAAGAAGGCGATTACAAAATATCCGTTGGCGACCAAAAAGTAGATTTTGCAGATACAACAGCCAAAGAACTATTCCATGAAAGTATAGTTTTTTTTAATGCAGCAGGGCTCGCGAACAAATCATTGCTACAGGCAGGTAATACAACCTACATATTCACATGGTTGGGAGACAAAATAGTAAATACGATCGTAGCTCTACTTATTAGCGAAGGCTATGAAGCCGGTGCTTATGCGGGAGTTATTGAGGTAGAAAAAACATCCCTCGAAGATGTGAAAGCGACATTACAAGCTCTAGCCCAAGCCCAATTGCCTAATGAAACCATGCTAGCTGAATTTGTGTTGGAAAAGCAGGTCGATAAGTTTGATGAGTATCTGCCTGAAGAGGTTTTATCTATTGGGTATGGAACCAAAACATTTAACACTAACGGTGCTAAAAAATGGCTTGAGAAGTTCTCGCTGGAATCAGGGGAATAGTAATATCGTTACTAATTGATAGTGCTTTGAACACGAACGGGTCGAGATGCACTGATTTGTTTTTGCCCCGAAATGTGTTTTAAATGGATATCTCTCGAGGTTTAGTCATTTGTATTTACCCTCAATAATCTAATATCACCTTCAATAGAGTGGCCAAAATTAGTGTGCCACTATAAATTCTTTGTTAGAGAGGCTACCCTAACAATTTACGCTCTGAATTTTTCCCTCGTGTTAATAACGGAAGATCCTCTTCTTCACACCAAAGTTTGAAACATTACTAACTGCTGAGAAGGTTTGTCTATCTGCGAAAAATGAGGGCGCAATAAAATACAAACTGTATATAAATGGATGTAGGCTAAATTTGGGACTCGTACAGATCATGATATCACGTATAATCAGTGTCGAAACACTAGGAAGATTGAATTGCACTGACACGGTATGATGTGTTTTGATTTATAGAAGGTTAGATAGAAGGGGATACCTTATGAGCGATTGGGAAGATGTCTTTGGCCCTGGTAATGGTGACTGGGAGCCCCCAGCTTATCGTAGAAAAAGGTCCATATCTGACAAAAATAGGTGTTTTCAGTCTAAGAAAACGGAGTTTAACCAAATGATTGTTCAACTCGGTTTTAAGTGGTGCTTTAAGCATGGAGTTATAGCTGTTCCTGCTCTGGCCCCTAAAGCTGTATTTCTCGATCGGAAGGATGTTGTAAAAAGTGGGAGAACTCATTTGAGCCGCTTGATTATTGATCCCAAAAAACACGAAGTTGTCGTTACCCTAATGACAAAAAGTGAACAGCTGTGTGCAACATATTTAATCAGAGATAAAAACGCGTTTAAGAACGCCATTCTAATTGCGTTAGATTTTAAGTTTTCGACGTCGGCACAATTTATCAATATAGAATCATTTTCCAAAGACTCTATCTACACACCATTGTAATAGTAGTAAATAGCTAATATTCATCGTATAGCAGGAAAACCAGAGTTATCTAGTTAACTTGAAGGTGTCATGCTTCGTCTACTTTATTTAGCCGCCAAGTTAAGTCATATCCTCTAATTCATTAGAAGCAGTCAATCCATGATTGGGCATCTATATCTAGTTTTCAACACAGTTTGCCACTGAATACAAATAGTAAACTGTTTACGATATTGATATAATCTAAGCATCTAATTAGCTTGGGTAACTTGAAGGTGTGATGTTTCGTCCACTAAATTTGGTTATCTACTGTATTCAAATCATCGCGAGCTCTGGATACATTCGTGATTAGATATAAGCAGCCTATTCAGGCTGCTTTTTTTCTATAGAACTAACCCACGACCTCAAACCTAGAAGAGAAGAGAAACTCGACTGGTGTATTGCTGCTCGGATTTTCTTTCGTGTTTTGCGGGTGGGGTATACGTTCGCTTCATCAACACCAACTCCACAAATTACCCTACGGCCATTTTTAGCTTTAAGTAACTTAGTTTTTCTACTATTCAATTCGAATCCGTGTTTGACCAGTATTCTTTGAATTCCGTTGATAACTCGATCCACGCTACCAACGTCATTAATGCTAATGGATATATCATCAGCATACCTAGTATATTCGAAATTTTGCAGCCCGCCTTTAGAGAGCGTTTGAAAGGGGTTTTCTTTCTCGATTAGACTTTCTATTGTTGATAGATATGCGGTGATCTCTTGGTCAACTCTGTTAAATGCGATGTTGGCGACGATCGGGCTCGTAGGTAATCCTTGACGAGGAGCACCGTTAATAAATAGCATTGGGATCATTTCATCGGGTATTAACCCTTTGACCAGCTTTGGCTTAATGCTATCGAAAAAGTCACGAATATCTAAACTTATGGTGTACTTAAAATGAATGTGACGTATAGCTTGCTCTATGACATTTCGATTTGGTATGAAGCCATATGCCACTTTTAGAGACTCGATTTCTGAGAATATTTTGTAGAGTTCAGCTAATCGCTCTCGATATAGCGTTTTAGAGAAGTCGTTTGGCGCATAGATAGGGCGAACCTTTTGACCTGATTTCACTGAAGTCAGCCTGATTCGGAGTACTGGGGGGGGCGCAAAAAAAAGCCAGTTAACTTCTCCTTTTTTTTCTTGCAAGTATTTTTCAGGAACAGGAAACTCCCATACCCCTGTAGAAACCTCCTCCCATTTTGGTCGATTTATTTGCATCATGTACCTCTATAATAACCTTACCTAGTCGCTTTCAAGTATCTTAGTAACTTTCATCAGGCACACACCCTAGCTTTATCACGATAAGTTACTCACTGCGTCTAAATTTAACATATTTACGAAAAGTTTTTGGTGTAAATGACGAAATCGACACTGTAGTAGAGTAGTGGACTAAGCCACTCAATTATAGGTTTGACAAACTCTTAACGATTCCGACGAATTCCAACTTAAAAAATTCGTAGCAAGCTTAAGTCCATTTTCGAGCCAGCGACATCTTCGCTGACTCGGATCTTCCCCATTACGTGTTTAAGATTGATATCCCTTGAGGTAAAGTTGGTTGCATTTCCCCTCAAAAGTATAATATAACCTCCAATAGAATGGCCAGATGTGATAAACCATTACAGACTGATTACTTACATTTATTTAGATAAGGATTGCTTTATGAAGTTTAATGACTATGAGGTGAATATAACTCCAGGTGATGAGTTAGATAATGGATATGTTTGCCTTGAACATAATACAAAATATTCGATTACTCTTACAAATCGTAATTATAACGACTGTGATGCACAGGTTCATATCGATGGTGTTTCTGTAGGTACTTTTAGAATTAAATCAAATAGTAGCTCTACTATAGACAGGCCTATTTCTGAAGATGGGTGCTTTACTTTTTTAAAGTTTGAGAGTAATGAAGCTAATAAAGCTAAATTGATAAAAACAATAGATTTAGGCTTGGTTTCAGTATTATTCATGCCTGGGAAAGCTATTTCTATACCGTTTAGCAAGCAACAAGGTGGCATGAATCAAGGGTACTCTCCCCAACAAAGTGCTCCGCAAAGAGTTTCTGCAGGTGGTACAGGTCTTTCTGGAAAAAGTTCACAACAATTTCGTAACGTTAAAAAGTTGGAGTATGATGAAGAGAAAAATATTAAAATAATTTTAAGATTGGTGTGTAAAGAGAAAGATGAGGTTCGACCTTTAGCGGTTAAAGAAACTGAGACTCCGCCATCACTATTCGAATCATTTGAAGATGCTAGTTGCTATGCAAAAAGTAAAAAAAGTGGCTCTGTAGTAAGAAGTCGTGATGGGGAAGGTTTTATTTGGCGTCATAGTAATCATAAATAATTCACAAACCTTATTAGTATTAGATCAACTTAGTGGCAATTCAAAAATTAGAACCATTAAAATATCTACAAAACTTGTGAAATTGCATTAATAACAGAGGGCAATATATTATGGATAATAGCCACCTCCCTTGGCACTTAATTCCCGGCAATAAAGAACTTCAAGTGGAAGCCGTTATTAAGGAGGTAAAAGCAAGGTTGAATGGTGAATCAAAAAAATTAAATATTGGTTCACAAGGGTTTGGTTCTGATGAGAAGGCTGGTTTAGAGTTTGTGGAAGTAATTACTAAAAAATTATTAAAGCTTGGATTAAAAGGCTCGCATGATTTACATCAGTCAAAGAATGGCTCAGGAAACTGGTATTACTTCCTTCGTGGAATTATGCCTATAGAAAGTGATTTTATTTTTACAACCTATAAAGAAGCAAGAGATGTAGCTATGGAAAAAAAAGGAATGGTCAAAAGAGATGGTGATAACTGGAGGGTAACTATGTAGTTTCAGCCAACTTGAGTTTAATTTAGGGCTCATTTACTTGGCTTCGCTGTACTTGCATTCTAGCTTATAAAACTATGCATCCAATAAAGATCTGGTGAGATGCTTTTAGCTTTAGGTGCTTAATACCATTAAGGATTAATGTACTGCCCCCCTTAGTGTAGTGGTTGGGTGAATTTGGCAGCTTGCTTAGAAGTCTTCTGTATGTGATTTTATATGAAAAATTAGAGCTGCACTTATTTTCTAGCTTACTTCTGTCCAGAAATGAGTTTCAAACTTTGTTGTTAAGGTGATTGTTTGCTCAATCAGTAAAACAAGGTGGGAGAGGATAATAAATTATTAATTGTGGCACTCCTAAAAATTAGCCAGCTTGATTTTGTAACTTTATCAAGATGACTTCCTTAGGGTTATCTTCGCTAAATATAAAATAACTACTAAGGATTATTTAAACGGCTTAGTCACGAAAGTTATATGCTGCTTTTTGTCCTCTAAAGAACGGAGGTATACAGGCTCTGATTCAGACTTATTAAAATGATGGCTGAGTCCAGCAGTGCTATCCAGGTGGGAAATTAACTCTTTTATGACCTCTTTATATTTTTCAGGCACTCGCATTACTATTGTTTTTTCATATTTAGTTTTTCTACCCGCTCCTTGGCGATACCCACCGTGTTTTTTTACTTCTGTCATGTTTATCACCTATACGTTTAAGTGTAAGCTTACTTTACTTGATAAAGTTACAAAATCAAAATAAGAGTACCGTAATTGTTAATCTAGCCTGTATCAAAACTCAATATTACTCATAATGTTGTTCGCGTTTCGTGGTTGGTACGTTTGTCCAAAAGTTTGTTCGTAGCCTAGTTTTTTAGGGGCAAAAGAGAAATTCTGTCAAAAATTGTAAATTGACACACGCTGCTATTAATATGGTGACACCATGAATTAGATTTCCTCATCAAAAGTTGAGTTGAAAGTAGATACTGCCTTTTCTGTAAAGCTACCTAAAAATTTCAAAAGATGATGGTTTTTTTTGAACAAGCTGTTCAAGCCGTTAATCATCTGTACTAGCTCAGATGTATTAGCCTTGACTTGCTCTATCTAGTCACAAATTTAATTACACAATGACGGCAAATATCAACGCAATTCACTTAATCCCAATGCAATGGATTCTTGTCTAAATCGCCCGAAAACATTAACGACTTTGTCATATGAGCTTGATAAAAAGTGTTCTTCAACGGTTTCACTCTTTCCGTTAAAGGTTGGATGATCAGTAAAGCTACCATCCTCAGAGAGTTTCAGTTCAATTTGAGGCCTAGTTTTCCCTTCCTTACCAAATGAAGCCTCTGCAACAGTTGCATCATCAATATTATTTTTATCACCCTCTTTCATCTTTTCAAACTGGACCACATCAGCTTCAAAAGGCACATCTTGCTTAACACGATATGCAAACTCTAAAAGCTTTGCCTCTGCAGGCATGTATAAAATAGCTTCTTGATTCTTGGAGGTGGTCATTCTCAGTATTCTTCCTAAAATCTGTCTAAAATGCATTTCTGTCTTGATATTAGTTAGATGACAACAAACCTGTAGTCTAGGGATATTAGTTCCTTCACTAATCATTCCAACCGAAATGATCCATTTACTATCAGCTTGCCTAAATTGTTGAATGATAGAACTTGGGTCATTTTCTCTGTAAGTAACAACAACGGCATCTTCATTAAAGTTGGCATTCATCAGCTTTGAAATCTGCTTTGCATGTTCAATGGATGAAGCAACAATTAATCCAGCTGCGTCTGAGTTCTTTGCCCTTATTGCAGCTAATTTTTTTTGGGCTGAAGAAATGATGTAATTAATGACCTTTTCGTTTTCTATTATCTCTTGATAAGGAACACTTGACTGAGATAGCAAAGACCGAAAGCTGCTAAAGGTTTTGGTTTCATCGTCATCAATCACTGAAATATGATTATTATCAACAGCAACGATCTGTGGTACGCGGCAAACATTGTCCTTAAGCGCCTCTGAAAGGCCATAAACGTAATCACATAATATTTTACCATCTGGGTTCATATATTTTGAAAGAACGATAGGAGCAGCGTCTGAGCGCCAAGGAGTTCCTGTTAATGCCAATGTATATTTCGCTTTACCTTGAATGTTTAATATTATTTGCTCTCCCCACGCATTTGCATTTTCAATATTAGAGCCTGCACAGTGGTGGATTTCATCAAATATGACAAACACTCGATATCTAGTGAATAGCTCCCAAAAGCTTCCATCAAGATGTTGTAAGCTTTGATAAGTCATAGAATGTCCTTTAGCACCGAGCAAACCATCAAATCTGTGATTAATTCTTGATTGCAAGCTATGGCAGAAATCTTGGGACACAATCGAAGAAGGTGAAAAACAAATAACTAAATCAATCAGATTGCTATTTAATAAGTGATTGGCTAATTCTGAAGCCATCAAGGTTTTACCAGCTCCAGGTGTTGCTAAGGTTAAAAAGTGATTATTGCCGCTTAAGTACTGCTTTGATGCTTTATTGATACAGCTTTTTTGCCATTGTCTCAGTTTCATATTTTCTCAAGTGTTTTTTCTTGTTTAAGTAAACCTTCAATGGCTCTAATCTTCCCTAGTATCTTAGTGTTATTGTCTCTGGCTAGATTGTATTCTGGCTGTATCGTGTCGACTAATTCAGGGAACTCTGAATAAAGTTCTTTGTATGCCTCTGACTCGCCAATATTCAATAACAATTCAGCTTTATAGTGATTCAACTTCCCAAGCAATTGCTCTTGCTTGTTATTCCGCTTATTGATTAAGGCTGTCGATACAGGTTTGCTCTTTAGTGCTATCGTTTCAATGTCAAAATCCACTGTTTTTTTAAAGCGGGTTAGCCCTTTGGGTTTTGATATCACTTTTGTTAACCAACCTCTCCTAACCAGCTTTAAAAGTTCGGCATATATTTTTTTTCGAATAATGGAAGGATCTAAAGCGTCATCACTTTTTAATGCTAAATAGCCTGAACGGACATCATTCGTGCTGAAGTTGTCAAAGTTATTTTTCAGGATGATTTGAGCAACAAAAGGGTCCAATTTCAAAGTAAATCCTAATCAATTAAAAACAATAATGGGTATTATAGGGCGTGGTGCTTCAGCGCTCAACATGAAAATCTAATCATTTACCTAAGGGAAACGTAGGGTGAGTGATTTAATTAAGCAGTTTGGTGGCATGTTGCGCGAAAAACGTAAGGAGGCGGGCTACTCCCAAGAAGCCTTTGCTGCGTATGTCGGTATAGAAAGAGGCAATTACGGCAAAATGGAACGAGGCTTAGTCAATATAAAATTAGCAACATTATACAAATTAGCCAATGCATTAAATTGCGAGTTTGAAGAGATAATGCCGCTAAGAACAAAGCATAAAATCAATTTAGATTAACCTAAAAAACTCTAGTATCACATTCGTGACCTTTTATATGAAAACCCTAAGATTTTTAAGGTATATTGCCCCTAATAAGTAATCAAAAATTTAGCAAATGAATCAAGATTTAAAATTGGCAACTGACAAAAGTTGCAGCCTTTTACTCAAACTACCTCATCTTGGTACTGTAGTGGTCAAGTAAAATTGGCCACGGTTTTAGAGTCAATTCCCGACATGATTATGGGAGGGTTGGCTGCTATAGCCCAACCCTATTTATAGTTGGTTAATTTTCACTATCGAAATGGGTCATTATTAAGTGCAAATATATGGTAGATTCGGATCACTTTTGGATGCTGCAAAATAACACACATAAAACCATACATAATTCTGTATCATTCTCTTTGGATTGCAGGTCTTCGCAGCCCTTACTGGACCGTTAACACCAACTTCAGCTTGGAGAGGGTTTCTGGTTTTGATTATTTTTCACAACCCAAAGATATAGAAAGAGCTTCGATTTCTCAAAAATCTGGTTTCCAACCTAATTTAGTTTTGATATCAATCATCGCAAGACATAAGATCATTTAGTAGTAATTCAACTTTTTCTAGAATACCTGCTCTTGTCAGGTTAGAGTCGCCAAGTTCATTCTTCAGTGTTTGAATTTGACGATAACTTCCTTCTACTTTAGACCTCACAGCTAAAACCTTATCGGATGAACCCCAGATATCTAACTCTTCGAAAGCCAAATCAATATATGGACTCAAACTTTCCGGTTTCGTATGTCCAGATAAGACTGCTACTTTAGTTAAAATTGTATGGGCAACATCAATAGGTAGCTTCTTATCCTTAAAGCCTTTTAGTCTAGTTGCCACCTGTATTGTAATAAAGCGATGTCTAAACATATGGGTGCATACTTTGTGGGTGATACCTGCTGCTATTCGAAGTGTTGAGATTAACTTTGTTATCGACTCCTCAGATAGCCTCTTACCATTATTCAAATTTAAGAATAAAAAACCTGGATCAGATTCAATCTTGCCGCTTTCGATTAAATCTCTTACTAATTTCTTTCTAAATGATTGAATATATGTAATTACAGGCAACAACCATTCGACAGCGATAGGGATTTCTCTAGGCTGTGTAACGTCGTTTTTAGCGGTATCTAATTCGAGTAAACCTGACTTATAAGCTTTAGTTATGTTATCTACTGTCAATTCAGAGACTTCGACCCTTCTGCCGCCACTAGCTTCGAGCATTCTTAAAACATTTTCATCCCGCTTCCTTTTCAGACCATTTTTCGTTACTTTTCTTAGTGAATCATATAGCTTAGTGATATCCTCATGAGTAACCGCTCTTACCACCTTTGGGCTGCTATTTACTGGTATATGTCGATGAGTTATATACTTGAAGTTATGGTTTCCACTTTTACCCGTCTTTTCTTGGATGGTGATCTGATTACCAACATCGAAACCTATTAAGTTTTCATGCGGCAACATCATCTTTTGATACCAAAGTAAGAAATGAAGACCCTTTCTTATAATGTTGCCTATTTGTGTGTCCGATCTTCTTTCAAACAAGTCATTATGTAAGCTCTTTTCACTCCTCAAATCTTTAACCCATTGCTTTATGTCATCGTCACACAAAGCTGAGAAATCCTTAACTCGATTATGAAAAGTATATCTCACCAAAGAGGAGAGCAAACTAGCGTAAGTTACAGTTGTTCCTCCGCTGTCATTTCTAGAGCCTTTTCTTCTTTTTTCATCTAAGTAATTTTTTTTATTGTTAACTAGCCACATAGACACGGGCCAGCAAACACATCCATCAGGCCAAAACATTACAGGTGTTTTGGGCGCTCTTTCGTGTACAGCGCCTCTTGGTGTCATATGCGATACAATACGACAGTCAGAATCAGTAAGTCTCCATAGCTTATTAATAGTGTTCAATATTTTCCGCTCTCGACAAGTCGAATTGATTCCTTGGGTGATGAATACCTATCTAAATGGCTTTCAAAAAGAGCCTTGAAAGATTTATCTTGTCTCGAACGGATATGACAGAATTCGAGCAAATGCGTGTATTGTTCCCCAAAGCGAGCAATTTCGTTGATAAGCTGAGCATTATCGCTTTGACTATTTTTAAGTCTTTGCTTGTAATCCGATATTGTACCGCGAGAAGGATAGTTGTGACTTTCCTTGCTCTTACTCAAAGCTTTATATGCTTGCTTACGAAGCCTATCTAGACACCGCCAACCTCCAGGTAAAGCTTTATCAGCATAATGCTTCCATCGGTTAAGGCTCATAGACGTAATCCCACGTTCAGGCATCTCCATAGACGATAAAGCTTTCTGCGAATTTAATAGAGAAACGTTGAACGAATCGTATGCTGACGGATTCTCGATCATATTTTGAAGAAGTGCCTCACAAGCATTAACACTTCCTAATTTAGATATGTTTTTACTCATTTGACACCTTTTCGAATATTTCAAAAACCATCTCGAATTTTACCCCTTCTTTAGTTTTAAAAGAGTGAGGACGTACAGAAAATACACCACCCTCCACTAACATCTCCAAATATAGTTCTAGTTCATCTCTTTCAACCAGAGATACATCTGCACATTTAAAATGACTTGTGATCATACTCCGTAGTTGCTTCAGTGGACTTGATTCATCATCTCCGAGTACAGCGTCAGATGCATACCTAGCTTCTTCCTCTGTCATTTCCCTCCCACCAACTACTTCCCTTATATATGCATAGGTGTGCTCAAGGTCCACATGCCCAAGCATCCAAGATATTGCGGAAAGATTAGAGTATTTATATTGCCAAAAAAACACGATGGCGAAAAAACGTCGAAATTCATGTGACTTCGGATACCACCTTCTATTGTCCTCAGTAAGTGGCACATCAATATAATCACAAAATCGATTAACATTATCAATTATAGTGTTAGGCGATACCTTTTTACCCGTGGCTTTCAAATCAATCAAACTCTGAAATATATAACTTTCATTTGAATCATCACCCAATACACGGGTTAGTTGTTCTAAGATAAAAATTGCTCTTGCGGCAATATTGGGGATTGGTCGCCTCAATATAACTCTTTCTCCATCTATCACAGCTTTGCGTAAATGAAACTCTAGTTCGTAAGCACCTTCTCTCCCTTTAACACAACCTCTTTTAAGATCCATTAGCTCGCTTTTTCGTCTCGCTGACAAGGTGGAAATTATAATAAAGCAAGCTGATACAAGTGAAAGCACACTGTCCTCTAAAGTCATTTCACTCTTAAGGCGAACAGAACCTAAATGTCCTCCATAGTCATTTCTGTCATAACAATTTGAATTATAGATACTGTATACATTCACAATGTTTAAGTTATCTAAATGGGGGGCTGGTTTAGTTACTTTCAATGCTTGCCGTTCACAGTCAAGTAAAGTCCAGGTACTTGAACCGTCCCGTGCATCAAAAATATTTTTCGAGCTCACTTTCCATTGAGAAACTCTCTTAAAAATATCAGAACCGTGTCCCAAGAAAAACTCAATACTCTCTCCAAGCATATGCAGCGCGGTATTGACAGGGGTCGTTCTTGTATGTTTATCTCCGCCAGCACCGAATTGTTTTGCTATAGATGAAAAGTTGATATTTCCCAAGGTGGTATCACATGGAAGGCCGTCAACAAATGATGACAACCTTTTCATTAACCCAAATACACTGAACAAATACTGCATATATCCCATTGTAGATGGGGTATTACAACCATCCTCTATGGATTCATAATCTGCTGGTAAGTACTGCAAATCAGATTTAAATACGACTAAGTATAAGTGGTCATAATCTTCTACACTCTCAAACTGCCTAAAAAACAAACTCAAATAATTAGGGAGTGACATGGCCGATTCCACGCCTATTAAATTAAAAACTTTATTGCCATTGACCGTAAAAACTTCTCTTCCAGTTCTTGATTTATAAGTATAGTTCCTTGCTGAAGCATAAACATTTTTGCTGTATAACCACCCCTTAACAAGGCGAATTTCATCACTTGAAAATTCACTGTTCTCTACATCATGTCCTTTATTCACTAAGGCTTCAGGGGCTTTTGATAACCCTATCCGTGCCACCTCCATCTCAGCTTCATCACTTAAAATTGATTTAAAAAAATCCGTAAACCTCGATTCATAAAGTCTCAATCCACTAGCGCGATTATCAACATAAATCTTTATTATAGATTTAATAGCATCACTATCGAGCAGTGAAAAGGCATACTCTTTAGGTTGATATATATCGCCAAAAGCGACCACCCAATCTAAAATACACATAGATACTCTATGTAAAGCCTTAACTCTTTTAATACTCACGACCCTACCACCAAGGTGGTGATGTCTAGACTCAAAAGTAATTCTTTTCAGGGTTTCAAGGATATAACTGTTTTCAGGATCGGTGATAAGTGAGCCATCATAAAGAGAAACATTCCAATTAATTTCTTCACGATCACTGCCTGTAGTGAGAACCCAAATATTAGCATTATAATCATTTAACCAGGCCGCGGACGGAGTTCCAGTTTGAGTAGTAGGGTTATCATTCAAAAAAGATAAATCCCCAACAAAACCTGACATTATGCCTCCCGATTGTTTGTTGCTATTAACTCAGGGAAAATTAATTTCCCCCTTAGATTTTCAGCCCTTAATAAGGCGCCACTATAAACCGAGTTAAGCTCTCTATTTGCTTTATTATTAGGAATATATGATTTTAATGTTTTGGATAATTCTTTCCAAAACAGCGGGGTTGTTTCCTCACTTGCATCCTGTTTCATATTAGTGAAAAAATTAGAAGCCTCTATATGCTCTTCATATAGAAATAGAGCTGCTAACGAATTTTCACACACAGCTATACTCACTTTTTTATCACTATCAAAGTCATTATTATCAACCTCACTGGTGCCCCTAACCTGATAATTGTCAATAATGACAGATAAACGCTGCTTTAAACTCGCGCTATCTGTGCTATCAACTACATCGCCTGTTATCATCTGGCTTAGAAATTGATGCACTTCCCTTATACAAGAAAAGTCAGTGGCCTCTAACATGCATTCTTTATCGGAAGTGGCTGCGCATATTAATAAATTTTGAAACCTCCTAATTGCCCTTTTATTCATCAGGTTTTGGATTGGTTTAGGGATATATGAATTCATACACACTTTGACTGTATTCCCCATTACTACACTTGCTTGTTTTAAATCCCCTAGTGTTTCAAACCACTTAAGAATTCCTCCAAGTCTAGAAAAGTCTTTTAACTTCACGATACTTGCATAACGATGCAGGTCCTTATTTGTGTATAAGAATGACTTTTTAGCTACGCGTATTTCATTCTGACGACCCTCAATCCCTTTTATAACGCTATAAGCTTTTGTTCCATAAGTTTTCTGTATACTGGTGCAGTAGCAAGGTCTAGGCTTACCAAAGGAATCACCGCCATTAACTACAAGAAATAGCTTTTTGTAGTTCGGATCCCCCTTAGACTTTAAGTATTCTCTAAAGGGTTGATTTAATTCAAACAGCAAATGGAGAGTGCTGGTTGACTCTTCATCCAGCATTTCGTGTTTTTCTTCATGCGCTCTGTTCTTAGTAATTTTAATTACGTTAACTTCGCCATGTTCACCCAATGTGTAAGCGAATTCCATTCTTCCGTACTTATCTTCAACTTCGAGTTCAAGAAGGGAGGATATTCGAAGCTTTGGGTGCTTTATTAATAAAAGAACCAAAAATGGTACTGTACGCCTACTTGTCATGACTCCAAGGTGACCTAATAGAGTATCTCTATACATTTTTAAATACCTATAGTCTTTAGCTACAGGCTGGTTTAGTTTTAATAGTTGTTCGTCGCATACCTCATCGTAGCCACAACGCCTTGGTCCAAAATAAATACTGCTATATTTATTCTTGATATAGCACAATATATTTGATCTATAGTTAGGATGCTCTGGACTAAATATATGCACCAATCGACCTTTAACCCTTTCTTTGTATGGGTGTTCATTTTTAATTGATGTGTTGATTAGTTTACTTAACGCTTCCCACTCAATTAACTCTGCATGTTGGGTACCTTGATAAAATTGCGTTCTTATCGCAGCTACTTCTTTTCTAGCCGCATTTAAAAAATCTTGCTTTACCGACAAAAAACTCCTCTCTAGCTCATCAAGATACTGATCATCATCACGACTTAGATCAATGGGAATTATGCCAGAATAATCAACGGGGTTATCCGATTCTAAAGCCGTCAAAAGTGCAGCGTCCCTTATAGCGTCCCTATTATGCAGTTTAGGGTTTCCTGGTGGAAATACTGTTGTAGGAATAACTCCTTCAGCCATTGCGTACTCAATAAAACGTTTAAATGTCGACCAACTAGAGTTCCTAGAGTGCAAGGTTTTACCCACAGAATCGTCGGTAAACCAAAACGTCCTATACCCATACCAGATCTCGTTCCAATATTTATGACGCTCTGCTAAATAAGGGGAGTTTTTAAGATGCCTCGTTAAGGCTTTAAGCTGTTTTAGTATTACGTACGCTGGCCCCCCCCCCTTG
>NZ_JBFRKH010000031.1:0-58600 GCF_041469265.1 Shewanella sp. 10N.286.51.B2 | reverse complement strand
CCCCCCCCCCTTGTATCGAGAAACATAGTCTTCAAACGTTCTAGTTAAACTTATGGCTAGATCTTCACCTAATATCTCGAGCGTATCCAAATTTACATTTCTCGGTCTACCTTTATAAAAGATGTTAACTGTATATTTCTCAGCCATAGTTATTCCTCTACAATAGATTGATTAGAACCTTTCTAAACCCAATTTCTTTTGCTACCCCGACTGCTGCGTCATAAGTTTTAAAGATAAGTTCTCTACCTCGTTGTGTTTCTAGAACACACGAAGTGTCTTTATTCTTATGTAAAATAAATATATACCGGTTTACACTCAGAGGTGCATTTGCGATAGCGCAAGATATGAATGCGCCCGCGTCAAAATGTATAGTTGCATCAAGCTGTTTCACTACTACGCCTCTTCGAAAATCAAGAATCAATTGAGTTAAATCAAAAAGCCACTTTCAACAAATAAAAAAAGCACTATTGATTACTATAGAAAGCAATTGACAATTGTCAACATAACAAAAATCAAAACGAAATAACGAGCACTAAAAAAAGATTAGCAAAAACAATACAATAAGTGGAGCGCAGTGCAAGTTGCATCCGGACTGACAAGAAACAACATTCCACAAAAGCTCCCAGCCGCCATACCGCTGGTTATTGAAAAGCCCATCTGAACCATCTCTGTGGCTAACGCCTTTGCCATATTCAAACCACCAACGGATGCATTGCGACTCCCCACCATGCCAATTGAAGGTCGTAGCAAGGCTTCGAGTTGGCCTTTAATAAATAACACTCCGGGAGGATCTGATATTTGTTGCAGTAATGCGGGATAGTCAGGGTCTGACAAAGTAACAATGTGATGTTGCGGGGATAGATTAAGCCACTCAATGGCCAAATCAACTTTATCAAAATCAATTTGGCATTGAGACAGCAGCTTTGCCGATAATGGCAAAGACTGCTTTTCAAACTCTAAACGTTGCCGTAATTCCTCAACATCCATTTGAGTTAATAATTGTTGAATCCGGGCGGGTCCTAGCCCGGATACTGCACAAACAACTAGCCAGTCGACCAGTTTATTATCGATTACTCGCCTTTTAACTCAGTCGTCTTAGGGGTGACTAACTTATCGTCAACTCGCACAGGACGTTCATTGGCAATAATAATCGCCATACTGGTCTTTTCGAAAACTTTAAACACCATTAACTTGCCATGGAAAATATCAGGCATGGTAATCGCATTATCGTCAGATATTTTGGCTTTTAAGTTGTCGTAAGCACTACGATCAATGGTTGATACCGGCATGCCGTCACTATTGATGACAATGGTTTCACCATTGCGATAAATACCAAACACATGACCGGTGTCGATACCATCAACAGCCCCTTTATCAAGATAAACGATATCTAGCTTGCCAACTTCACGAATATCTTTCTCAATGGCTAACACGTTAGCAGGCACAGACTCTGGCGCCGCTTTAGGAATAAAGTAAGCTGACATCAGCGCTTCATCTTCTACCGGTGCAACTTTAAAACCGGCTTTCGATTCGCGTAAGTTACTCAGTAATTGTACTTTTGAAATGTCGCCAGATTCAATCACTCGACCACTGGCAGTCAAAATAATTTCTTGCCCTAGTAACTCGCTATTTTCTTTATCAAAAAACTCTCTACCTTCTTGGTATACCGCCAGCTTTTCACCAACAGGTAAATTGGCATTAATATAAACCACATCTCCTACTGTATGATGACGAGATGGACTTTCACCAGCAAGGATCATTGGCAAGCCATCAAGCCATTCTGGGTCTACGATTCGGTTTTGCACCAAATAAGGCTGGATCAGTGATAAATCAATAGCAGGGATTGGACCACCTTTGTCGCTAATGCGCCCTTCAGGGCCTTTTTTGATATGCTGCTTTAATACTAACCGTGGTTGTCCATCGATAAACACTAAGGTGAGTCGATCGCCAGGATAAATTAAATGCGGGTTCGCAATCTGTGGATTTGCGCCCCATAATTTAGGCCAACGCCAAGGATCGTCTAAGAAAAAGGCTGATATATCCCACAGCGTATCGCCTTTTTTAACGATATATGAATCGGGGTGACCAGACTTTAATGTTAATTTATCAGCCAAAACCAAGGTTGAGGCTATGGTACTTAGTGTCAAAAACGCGAGTAAAAATATCCGTTTCATGGTTCATTCCATGTGTTTAGCTCTTTATTAGAGCTTTTGCTGTTATTGATAGTCAGTAAGGATTAAAATTAACCCATTAACCAAGCCAGTATAGCTAACTGGCTGAAATTTGACAGACTTGTTAAGAGTTTATATATGCCATTATTAAAAGTTTTACGTTTTCCAGATGAAAGATTACGCACAGTTGCTAAGCCTGTCACCGATTTTGGTGAGGTTTTGCAAACCCAAATAGATAACATGCTTGAAACAATGTACGAGGAAAAAGGCATTGGACTTGCGGCTACTCAGGTAGATTTCCATCAACAATTAATTGTGATGGACCTGCAGGATGAAGTTGAGCGTCCGACCATTTTCATTAATCCTGAGATTGTCAGCAAAAGCGGCGAGTTCACTAATGAAGAAGGCTGTCTTTCGGTTCCGGGCATTTACGCTAAAGTTGATCGTGCTGAATTTGTTACCTTAAAAGCCCAAGATCGTCACGGTAAAGAGTTTACGGTTGAAGCGGATGAGCTATTTGCCATCTGTCTACAGCACGAAATGGATCATTTAAAAGGCAAGTTGTTCGTCGATTACTTGTCAAAAATGAAACGTGACCGTATCAAGACTAAACTTGAGAAAGAAGCCCGTTTAGAAGCAAAAGAAGCATAGGACTCCATTTGAAACCGTTAAATATTATCTTTGCTGGCACGCCAGACTTTGCCGCTTTACATTTGCAGGCACTTATTAATTCCGACCACAATGTGATTGCGGTGTATTCGCAGCCAGATAGACCTGCGGGCCGTGGCAAAAAACTGCAAGCAAGCCCGGTAAAGCAGCTTGCTGTTGCCAACGATATCCCTGTATATCAGCCGCCATCATTACGCAAAGAGGATGCCCAAGCAGAGCTTGCTGCCTTAAACGCTGACATTATGGTCGTCGTTGCATACGGATTAATCCTGCCAAAGATAGTATTAGATACGCCAAAACTGGGTTGTATTAATGTACACGGTTCTATATTGCCTCGCTGGCGTGGCGCCGCGCCAATCCAGCGCGCGCTTTGGGCTGGTGACAGCGAAACTGGCGTCACGATTATGCAAATGGATATCGGTTTAGATACTGGTGACATGTTACTTAAAACGTCGCTTAAAATTGAAGACACCGACACTTCTGCAACCTTGTATAGCAAATTAGCCGAACAAGGACCGCCAGCGTTAATAGAAGCGCTTGAAGGTTTAAGCAAAGGCACCCTCGTTGCTGAACAACAAGATGAATCTTTAGCTAACTATGCTGAAAAGTTATCTAAAGAAGAAGCTCAAATAGATTGGACTAAGCCTGCGAAACAATTATGGCAAGAAATTCGCGCCTTTAACCCTTGGCCAGCTAGTCATTTTAGCCACCAAGGCAATACCATCAAGGTATGGCAAGCGAGTTACAATAATGCTGTTGATAGTAATGGCACTAATGCCACACCTGGTACCGTACTAGACAGCAATAAGCAAGGTGTCACCGTCGCTACAGGCGAAGGCTCTTTGCAGCTACAAGTCATGCAATTACCGGGTAAAAAGCAAATGCCTGTCGCAGATATTCTTAACTCACGCGCAGACTGGTTTGCCCCAGGGGTAAACTTTAACCCAGTCGCGAAAGAAGACAATGAGGCACAGCCATAATGAATGTTAGAGCGCTCGCAGCCAAAGCCATTTTCAATGTACTTGAGAAAGGCATTTCACTATCGGTGGCCTTGCCAGATCAACAACAACATCTCGAAAATGGTAAAGACAAAGCCCTATTAGCAGAACTTTGTTATGGCGTAATGCGTCAACTGCCACAACTGGATAAATGTGTCAGTGACTGCTTAAGCAAACCCTTTAAAGGTAAGCAGCGTATATTGCACCAATTATTATTGGTGGGTTGTTATCAGCTTTACTTCACTCGAATTCCTGCTCATGCGGCCATTTCAGAAACCGCTGAAGCCTGCCGCCAAATGAAATTTGATGGTTTAGTTAAAGTGGTTAATGGTGTTCTTCGTAATATTCAACGTAAAGAAGCACCACTAAATACTGACAACGACACCCTGAAATACAATACTCCTGCTTGGTTTATTAAACGCCTAAAATCGGCCTACCCAGATCAATGGCAACAAGTTATTGAGCAAAGCCATCAACGCCCACCAATGTGGCTGCGCAACAATCAGCTATCACAAACCCGTGAGCAATACTTAGCGCTACTTGCTGAACAAGAAGTAGAAGCCAGTGCCGGTGCGAGTGATGATGCGATTTTACTTGCTAGTCCAACAGATGTAATGCGATTACCCGGTTTTGCTGAAGGCTCAGCCTCAGTACAAGATGGGGCCGCGCAGTGGGCAGCAACGCTATTAGCACCAGAAACTAATGAACTGGTTCTTGATGCCTGTGCTGCACCCGGCGGAAAAACCTGCCATCTAATAGAAACTGCGCCAAACATTAGTCTAGTCGCGGTAGATTTTGATGAAAAACGCTTAGAGCGTGTGCAACAAAATCTGGACAGATTACAATTAAAAGCGCAAGTTATTCATGGTGATGCAGCCAATATTGATACTTGGTGGCAAGGTGAAAAGTTTGACAGGATCTTATTAGATGCCCCTTGCTCTGCAACCGGTGTCATTCGTCGCCACCCTGACATTAAGTGGCTACGTAAAAACAGTGATATTGATGAACTGGCTTTACTGCAACAACAAATCATTGATCATTGCTGGAAATGGCTGAAACCCGGCGGCACCATCCTTTATGCCACTTGCTCAATTTTGCCAGAAGAAAACAGCCAGCAAATAGAGCAATTTTTACAAAGAACAAGCGATGCGACATTAGTACCAATCGCCCAACAATCATCTGCTGATGATATTGGTTGGCAATTGCTACCAGGCCAAAACAATTGTGATGGCTTTTACTACGCACGTTTAGTTAAAGCGCTTTAAGCTCGTTTAGTAGGGATACCCGCACAGCAATGAAAATTATTATTTTGGGCGCAGGCCAAGTTGGCGGCACACTGGCTGAAAACCTCGTCGGTGAAAATAACGACATCACCTTAGTGGATAATAACCGCGCCAGAGTTAAATACTTACAAGATAAATTCGATTTGCAAACCGTCATCGGCCATGGTGCTCACCCGAGCACCTTAAAAAGGGCCGGCGCAGAAGATGCCGATATGCTAATTGCAGTCACCAATAGTGATGAATGCAATATGGCTGCATGCCATATTGCATACAGCTTATTTGGCACCCCAACCAAAATAGCCCGGATCCGCTCAGAAGCTTACCTTGAGCAGCGCGACAAATTGTTCATCAATACCGAAGTTAAAAACAGTGACACCAAATTACGTGGTGGCTTTGTTATTGATGAATTGATTGCCCCAGAGCAACTTGTTACCGCCTATATTGAACGTTTAGTGCAATACCCTGGCGCACTGCAAGTACTCGAGTTTGCTAAAGGCAAATTAAGCCTAGTGGCCATTAAGGCTTATTATGGTGGGCCATTAGTGGGTAACGCGCTGGCAACGCTGCGTGAACATATGCCGAATATTGATACCCGGGTCGCGGCTATTTTCCGTAAAGGCAAAGCGATTATGCCCCGCGGTACCACCATTATCGAAGCCGATGATGAAGTGTTTTTCGTTGCCGACACCCGCCATGTGCGAGCGGTGATGAGTGAAATGCAAAAGCTGGATAATTCTTACCGTAATATCATGATCGCCGGTGGCGGTAATATTGGTTATGGCCTTGCAAAAAGATTACAAAAAAAGCACTCAGTCAAACTCATTGAACACAGTTTAGAGCGCGCAGAAAGCCTGTCAGAAAGGTTAGAAAACTGCACAGTATTTAACGGTGATGCATCGGATCAAGAGTTACTGCAAGAAGAGCACATTGACCAAACAGATGTGTTTATAGCTGTCACCAATGATGACGAAGCTAACATTATGTCGGCGCTATTAGCTAAGCGAATGGGCGCCAAAAAAGTCATGGTGCTTATTCAACGTGAAGCCTATGTGGATATTGTCCAAGAAGCCAATATCGATATTGCAATTTCACCGCAGCAAACCACCATTTCAGCCTTACTGACCCATATCCGCCAAGGCGATATTTGTAATGTTTACTCATTACGTCGCGGCGCAGCTGAAGCTATCGAAGCCATTGCCCATGGCAGTTCTTCCACCTCAAAAGTGGTCGGCAAGCAAATCAGCGACATAAAATTACCCCCAGGAACGACCATTGGCGCTATCGTTAGAAATGATGAAGTGATTATGGGTCATGATAAAACCGTCATTGAAGAAGGAGATCATGTGATTCTATTTTTAGTAAATAAAAAGTTCATTGGCGATGTAGAAAAGCTGTTCCAACCGAGCGCGTTTTTCTTCTAGCGTCACCATTAATGGCACTATGCTGAATTTAAAACCGCTACTGTTTGTCATTGGCGCTTTTTTATCTATTCTCACTGGCTTCATGCTGGTGCCAATGGCTTTTGCGCTGTTTTATCATGAAGAAACTATCGGCGCATTTATGATGTCCGGTTTGTTTAGCGGCTTAGTCGCGATTTTATGTATTCAAGCTGGCCGCAGCAGCGACGTTAACCTTAATATCTGCGATATGTTTTTTCTCACCAGCATGACTTGGCTGGTAGTCAGTTTATTTGCCGCCTTACCTTTCACCCTTTACCACGGTATTAACTATACCGACGCCTTTTTCGAAACCATGTCCGGCATCACCACCACAGGCTCAACTGTGCTGTCAGGCTTAGACGACATGGACCACAGCATTTTAATTTGGCGATCCCTATTACAATGGCTTGGTGGGATCGGTTTTATTGTCATGGCGGTAGCCATTCTGCCTTTTCTCAATGTCGGTGGTATGCGCCTGTTTCGCACCGAGTCGTCAGACTGGAGCGACAAAACCACTCCACGGACCCAACACATGGCCAAATACCTTTTTGAGGTCTATGTTGTGCTTACCGTGTTATGTGCCTTGGCCTACCACTTGTCGGGGATGCATTGGTTTGAAGCCATTAATCATGCCATGACCACACTGTCTACTGGCGGCTATTCAACGTCTGATAGCTCAATGTCAGCTTTTACTCCAGCAGCCCATTGGGTCGCAATTGTGTTTATGGCTGCAGGAGGCTTGCCGCTGCTGATGTTTGTACAAAGCATTCAGCAAAAAACCTTAAAGATATGGAATGACGAACAAGTTAAAGGCTTTATAAAATTTATCATCTTGGTGTCGGTAACCCTTGGCTTTTGGCTTTGGTTCAAATCAGATATGGCACTGCTCGACGCCATGCGCCTATCTGGGTTTAACGTCATCTCAGTGGTTACAACGACTGGCTATGGCTTAACCGATTATCAGGCATGGGGCGCTTTTGCCAGTATCAGTTTTTTATTTCTGATGTTTGCTGGTAGCTGCTCCGGCTCGACCTCTGGTGGGATTAAAATATTTCGCTTTCAGATTTCACTTAAAGTCATGCTCCAGCAATTAACTCAACAAGTCCATCCTCAAGCTGTAGTCAGTAAGCGCTATAATCATCGCGTCATTGATAATGATATTATTCGCTCAATTATGGCCTTTATCATGCTGTTTTTGATTGTGATTATATTACTTGCGGTGACCTTGGTGCTCACAGGCTTAGATCCTGTAACCAGTATTTCAGGCGCCATTACTGCGGTAACTAATGTCGGCCCAGGTCTTGGGCCTGTTATTGGGCCTGCGGGTAATTTTGCCAGCTTACCGGATACCGCTAAATGGGCGCTGGCTTTTGGAATGTTATTGGGGCGATTAGAAATCATTACCGTGGCGGTACTGTTCGCCCCCAAATTTTGGAAGTACTAATTAGACGCACTAGCTTGAAGTACTAACGTAACAAGCTAACTCAAAGAGCTAGCTCGCGACCGCTGTAACCCCAAGGCTGACTACATGATCGGCATACACTTTCACATCTTCCCAATCAGTGTAATCAATCACGCTCTTAGGATCAGTCGGGCCGTCAGTCATTTTCATAATTAAGCGAATCGCCAAGCTGTCATACCAAGTCCACGATGGGTAATTCACTTTACCTGCAATGATTTTGACATCTTGTGGCTGCCAAGGTGAAAGCTCAATAAACTTTTGTAGGTATTTATTATTTTCTGGAATGCGTTTTTCAGGCTTACGTGCCACAACGTTGACACAGAAAAAGCTATTGGGCTTGCTGCTCAGCTGTTGTTGGTAACGATTAACAAATTCAAATACCGACTTATGATAAGAACCATATAAAACACAAGCTCCTAACGCAATAACATCATAGCTTGCCCAATCAATGTCAGCATGGTTATTATCAAGAATATTGACCACATCACACTGATGACCGTTATGGACAATCTGCTCTGCAATTGCACGACTAATTTGTGCAGTATGCCCACCTCTTGAATAATAAATAACTAAAGTTTTTGCCATTTCAACACCGATTGTTGCTTGAATAAGCAGCCATTGTTACAAAAAAGGCTATTATAATCGTGCTCTTTGATCACAAATTAGAAACGTCTCATATAATTAGATGATAAAATTGAGATCTAAGTTCGCCAGCAGTATGATGAATCTGAGTATTAAATCAGTAATAGGTAAATAAATGTCTAAAAATATTGATGTAGAGTCGATGCTAGGTAATGCCGAGATGGCAGCCAAATGGCTAAAAGCGATTGCTAATCCTTATCGATTGATGATTTTGTGTTTACTGCTGGAAAAAGAACGCAGTGTCACTGAATTAAATGAAACGGTGCCATTAAGCCAATCAGCATTATCTCAACACCTTGCAGTCATTCGAGCCCAAGATTTAGTCAATACTCGTAAAAGCTCACAGAACGTGTATTACACCCTAAAAAATGCTGAAGTGACTGAAGTTATCTCAATTTTGCATCGTTTATATTGCGCAGCTTAATAAGCCTTAACGACTATTAAGCTGAATAAAGTCATTGGCAAACTCATCGACTTTATTCCAATCGGTAAACTCATAAGTACCTGTGATATCTGTTGGCCCTTTGGTCATCCACATGATAAAGCGGATCATCACTCTATCCATGGTGCGATACTTCGGGTAATCTATCTTCCCTGCAAACACGCCTAATAAGTTAGGCTGCCATTGAGATAATTGCAGAAACTTTTGCATATACGGATTGGTTTCAGGGGTATTTTTAAGGGGCTTTCGAGCAACAACATTTACCGTAAAAAATGCGCTTTTCATTGAGGACAAGCTGCTCAGGTTTGCCTGTATGAACTCATAAAGCTCAGGTCGATGTTTGCCATAACGAATGCTGGCGCCTATGAGTACCTTGTCAAAGTCCGTGAGTGGTAACGACTTTGCTTCAACAAGAGAAACCAAAGTCACCTGTTCGCCAGCCTCTTCTAGCATCAACTTAAGCTTGTTACAAATAGACAAAGTTTGTCCATCGACTGTCGAATATATCATGATGCTTTTAAGCATATCTCTTCCTTTTAATCGACGATTTCCTCAACAGTAATAAGCGCTAAATACCCATTGAAAATAGCTAGCTCATTAGTTTTTCCAAAAAGTCGGCGTAAATAACACTAACAAGGTAAACACCTCTAAACGGCCAAATAGCATGGCCAGTACCAACACCCATTTAGCCCCATCAGTCACGCTGGCATAGTTACTGGACACCTCTCCTAAGCCTGGGCCTAGATTATTAATACTGGCAGCTGTTGCACTAAAGGCGGTAATGGCGTCCATTTCCATTGCCATTAATAGCACCATACAAATGACAAACACTAAGGCATACGCAGAGAAAAATCCCCATACCGCATCAATGACACGATCAGGCAAAGCAGACTTACCAATTCGAATCGAATACATGGCCTTAGGGTGTATTAAACGCTTCATTTCACGAGAGCCTTGTAGCAACAAGAGCACAAAGCGGATCACTTTCATGCCGCCCCCGGTAGAGCCAGCACAACCACCAATAAAACTAGAAAAGATTAATAATATAGGCAAAAACAATGGCCAAGAGTTAAAACTTTCGGTGCCAAAACCAGCCGTAGTGGATATCGACACCACCTGGAAAAAAGCATAATCTAAGGTCTGCTCTGGCGAATCATATATGCCAGCATTATATAAAGTCGCGAAACAAATAGCGGTTAATACCAATTGAATACCAATTAAGGCTTTAAATTCAGCATCACGAAAATAGACTTTAAAATTAATCCCCCGCCAACTGAACGCGGCGAAATGCAGGCTAAAGTTAACAGCCGCAATCAGTAAAAACACCGCACAAATAACATTGATCAGCGGGCTATTAAAATAGCCAATACTGGCATCATGAGTTGAGAAACCACCAATAGCAATGGTCGAGAATGAATGACAAATAGCATCAAAGGCGCTCATGCCAGCAAAATAAAATGCTGTCGCACAAGCCACAGTTAATAATAAGTAGATATACCAAAGCGCCTTGGCGGTCTCGGCAATTCGCGGTTTCATCTTACTGTCTTTTACCGGCCCGGGTATTTCAGCTTTATAGAGCTGCATACCACCAATACCTAACAGCGGCAAAATGGCTACCGCGAGCACAATGATCCCCATGCCACCCATCCACTGCAGCAGATGTCGATAAAACAATATCGCTTTGGGTAAATCATCGAGGCCGACAATCACGGTGGCCCCTGTGGTAGTCAACGCTGAAAAGGATTCAAAGAAGCTGTCTGTCCAACTTAAGTCGGGCTCGGTAGAAAAGATAAATGGTAGTGCCCCGATGGAGCCCAGTACCGTCCAAAACATCACCACAATCAAAAAGCCTTCGCGGGTGCGCAAATCGCCTTTTTGAGCCCGGTTTGGATACCAAAGTAAAAAACCTAAAAATAAACTGACGCAAAACGCCTGTATAAATGCAGTACCGCCGCCATCTTTATAAAAAATGGCGACTAATGCAGGTGGCAGCATAGTGATAGAAAATAATCCCATCAGCAGGCCAGTGATTCTAATAATTGTTTTATATTGCACTGTGTTTATATCGCATAGGTTTTATTTTGCACTAATTTGAGAGCATCGTTGTTAATGCCGCCCAAGACTCGGGCGCGCTAATAAGCCATAACACCTCAGCTAATCACATCTTTAAAGATCAGCGATTAACAATTGAGCTTATTATCGTTATGACTTTGTATTTTGGCATACTTTTTACACTCATCAAACGTTAAACTTTGCCTTAAGCTGACCTTGGGTTTGGGTGGCCAGCTCACGATTAAAGTCATCATGAAATGCTTTGGCAATTTCAAATTCAATTTCGATAACATCAGTAAAGACTTTATTGCTGATAACACCATCAAATTGATTAACCAAATATTCAATTTGATTAAGTTGCGGGTAACTGCAACTCAGCTTAGTACTATAGCGAATATATTTCGTTTTAGTTTCAAGTTCGGTTAAACCAGACTTGATCCCCGATGAGTAAGCCCGCACTAAGCCACCCACGCCTAACTTAGTGCCGCCAAAGTAGCGCACTACAATAGCGCCAATCTCACCAATATTTGAACCTTGTAACGTTGCTAACATCGGCCGACCAGCACTGCCTGCAGGCTCGCCATCGTCGCTGCTGCCAATGGCAATACTATTTTGCGGATCGGACGCCACAAAAGCATAGCAATAATGGTTAGCGCCCGGGTATTCCAGCCTCATATTAGTAAGCGCACACTTCAACTCTAATTCACTACTACAGTGAAACAGCACAGTGATAAATCGACTGTGCTTGATATCTTCTTCGATGGTGAGTGTTTGATTGGGTATTTGGTATTGTTCAGTCAATGAGACCTAGCTCTCGGGTCATGTTTTCGTTTCTATCTTGGTGCACAATAACATTATCTTCAATTCGAATGCCGCCAAAAGGTCTTAATTCGTCGACTTTATCCCAATTTATTTGCGATTGTCGCCGATCGGCTTTTAGTCCTGCCAGTAATGAGTCGATAATATATATCCCCGGTTCAATAGTAAAAACTTGGTTAGCGGCGATTTCACGGGTGCAACGTAAAAATGGATGCCCAGCTGGTGTCGGAATATGGGTGCCTGCTTCATCACCTAAAAAGCCGCCCATATCGTGTACTTGTAACCCCAGCATGTGGCCTAAACCATGGGGGCAGAAAACACTGGTAATCCCCTGCTCGACCAAGCCTTGAGCATCACCTGTTGCCAAATTAAAGTCCAACATCAAATTAGCCAGTTTTGCATGAAAACGTAAGTGTAAATCAGGGTATTTAACCCCAGGCTTCATCATATCGACTAGTGACAACTGCAACTTGTTCATCTCCACAATCAACTCGTAGAAACTATTTTTCTCAAAAGAGTAAGTACGGGTAATGTCAGATGCATAACCATTATAGTTAGCGCCCGCATCGATTAAGAATGATAACCGTGGTGACGGGATTTGATGCTCTAATACGGTGTAATGCAATATCGCCGCATTTTGGTTAAGGGCAACAATATTGCCATAGGGTACTTCGTTTTCAGTTTGGCCAATGGCGGATAAATACTGCTGCTGAATTTCAAACTCGCTGCCACCATTATAAAAAGCATTCTTAGCCGCTAAGTGGCCTTTTATTGCAGTTTGGTTAGCGCGGCGCAAACATTCCAGTTCGTACTGGGTTTTATCGGCGCGGTGATAATGCAGGTAATTCATTACCGCATCAGGATTACAGCAACTGATGCCGAGCACTTCAGCCACATCAATATGCTCACCAATATATGCCCAGTGCGATAAATCAGCCGGTAATAATTGCGCCACTTGGTCTGCTTTAGTCAGCAATTTAATCTCAAAATGTTCAGCCCAAAAATCATTGGGCTCATCACTGACTTTATGCCAAAAATCCACCGGGCGATAAAATATCAGCTGCGGTTTATCAACTCCGTTAGCGACAACCCAACAATTGGGGTTATCAAGCACAGGTAACCAGGCTTTAAACTGTGGATTAACTTTAAATGGGTAACTTAAATCATCAAGAAACTGGCGATGAGCCTGGCCTGAATGAATAACTAACCCATCAAGCTGTTCACTTTGTGTTATTTCGGCAACACGGCGATTTAGTTCTGCAATGTGTGCATGATAAAAATGAGCAAGCTGATCCATTATTTCAGTCCCTGTAATGATTTTTTGTTATGAAAGAACTTGTGAAGTGTATCACAAAGGGCAAAATTGACTCTAGCTGCCAATTATTTAAACGGACGTTTAAATTGGGTGTTGTATTTTATTTCATTTCGTCGCACACTGTTTGGCAACTGGTCAAATGATGGCCGTCGCTGCTGTGAAAACAAAGCTAGATAACAACACAGTGATTGTGATGTTGAAGTCGCTTTTAGCAAAAAGGAAGCAAGCAATGATCTACCAAAGTCCTACGATTCAAGTTGAGTTATTAGAGGATAATATTGCCAAGCTGTGCTTTAACGCACCAGGTTCGGTAAATAAATTCGATAAAGAAACTCTTTCTTCATTAGATGCTGCATTAGAAAGCATCAAGCAAAACACCAACATACAAGGCCTACTGGTTACCTCTGGTAAAAGTACCTTTATCGTTGGCGCTGATATCACAGAATTTTTAGGTTTATTTGAGCAAGATGATGCCACCTTATTATCTTGGGTCGAACAAGCCAGCGCAGTATTTGATAAACTTGAAGACTTACCATTCCCAACAGCTTCTGCTGTAAATGGTTTTGCATTAGGTGGCGGTTGTGAAGCTATCCTTGCGACTGACTTACGCATCGCTGACACCAACGCCCGTATAGGCTTGCCAGAAACCAAGCTTGGTTTAATCCCAGGTTTTGGTGGTACTGTGCGCTTACCTCGTTTGATTGGTGCTGACAACGCACTAGAATGGATCACCACAGGTAAAGATCAACGCCCAGAGGCTGCTTTAAAAGTTGGCGCTATTGATGCGGTTGTTGCACCTGAAAATTTAGAAGCTGCTGCTCTACAAATGCTAAAAGATGCCATCAACGAAAAGTTAGATTGGCAGTCTCGCCGCGCACGTAAACTTAAACCACTTACATTGCCAAAGCTTGAAGCCATGATGTCGTTTGCAACGGCTAAAGGCATGGTCTTTAAAGTTGCAGGTAAACATTACCCTGCACCTATGATGGCAGTTAACGTTATTGAACAAGCTGCAACACTTGATCGCGCAGAAGCGCTAAAAGTAGAAAATAAAGCTTTCATCAAATTAGCGAAAACTGAAGTTGCCACGGCATTAATTGGCATTTTCTTAAACGACCAGTTCGTTAAAGGTAAAGCTAAGAAAGCCGGTAAACTGGCTAAGAAAGTAAACAGCGCTGCAGTATTAGGCGCTGGCATCATGGGTGGCGGTATCGCTTACCAAAGTGCAAGTAAAGGTACACCGATTGTCATGAAAGACATCGCCCAACCTGCATTAGATTTAGGTTTAGGCGAAGCGGCTAAATTACTGACAGCGCAAGTTAAGCGTGGCCGTTCTACCCCAGCTAAAATGGCAGCAGTTTTAAACAACATCACTCCAGCGTTAGATTATGCCCCCATTAAAGATGCTGACGTTATCGTTGAAGCTGTAGTTGAGCATCCTAAAGTTAAAGCGTCTGTATTAGCTGAAGTTGAAGGTTATGTTGCAGATGATGCCATCATTGCATCAAACACCTCTACTATCTCAATCAACTTATTAGCGAAGAGCATGAAGAAGCCAGAGCGCTTCTGCGGCATGCACTTCTTTAACCCAGTACATAAAATGCCATTAGTTGAAGTCATTCGTGGCGAAAACAGCTCAGAAGAAACGATTGCTTCTGTTGTGGCATACGCCAGCAAAATGGGTAAAACTCCTATCGTTGTTAACGATTGCCCAGGTTTCTTTGTTAACCGCGTATTGTTCCCTTACTTTGCCGGCTTCAGTGGTTTACTGGCTGACGGTGCTGATTTTGCCAAAATCGATAAAGTAATGGAAAAGCAATTCGGTTGGCCAATGGGCCCAGCATACTTACTTGACGTTGTTGGTCTAGATACAGGTCATCATGCACAAGCAGTTATGGCTGAAGGTTTCCCTGACCGCATGGGTAAAAATGGCAAAGATGCTATCGACATCATGTTTGAAAGTGAGCGCTTTGGTCAGAAGAATACTAAAGGGTTCTACTCTTACTCTGTTGACCGTCGCGGTAAGCCAAAGAAAGATTTAGATCCAACAAGCTATGAATTGTTAGGTAAAGAATTTGGTGAGCTAAAAGAATTCGAAGCAGATGAAGTTATCGCTCGTTGTATGATCCCAATGATTATCGAAACGGTTCGTTGTTTAGAAGAAGGTATTATTGCTTCTCCTGCTGAAGGCGATATGGGTCTGGTTTACGGTATTGGTTTTCCACCATTTAGAGGCGGTGTATTCCGTTACCTAGATACCATGGGTGTTGCTAACTTTGTTGCACTTGCTGACAAGTTTGCTCACTTAGGTGGTTTATATCAAGTGACTGATGCAATGCGTGAGCTTGCAGCCAATAACGGTACTTACTACCCAGCCTAATTAGCAGTAAAGGAATAACATCATGAAAAACGCTGTAATCGTCGACTGCATTCGTACTCCGATGGGCCGCTCTAAGGCTGGAGTATTTAGAAATGTACGTGCAGAAACTTTATCTGCAGAGCTAATGAAATCATTATTAGCACGTAATCCAAAACTTAATCCAACAGATATCGAAGATGTTATCTGGGGTTGTGTGCAACAAACTCTTGAGCAAGGTTTCAACATTGCTCGTAACGCGGCGCTTTTAGCTGGCATTCCAAAATCAGCTGGCGCCGTAACGGTTAACCGCTTATGTGGTTCATCAATGGATGCCTTGCATCAAGCAGCCCGCGCAATTATGACTGGCCAAGGCGATACCTTTATCGTTGGTGGTGTTGAGCACATGGGTCATGTACCAATGAACCATGGTGTAGACTTCCACCCAGGTCTTGCTGCTAACGTGGCAAAAGCATCTGGCATGATGGGCTTAACCGCTGAAATGCTAGGCAAAATGCACGGTATTACTCGTGAACAACAAGACGCTTTTGCTGTACGTTCTCATCAACGCGCTCATGCTGCTACTGTTGAAGGTCGTTTTGATAATGAAATCGTTCCTATCGAAGGACACGATGCAAACGGCGCGTTAATTAAAGTGACTCACGATGAAGTTATTCGTCCAGAGACGTCATTAGAGTCTTTATCAGGTCTACGCCCAGCGTTTGACCCAGCTAACGGCACAGTAACAGCGGGTACCTCTTCTGCACTTTCTGACGGCGCTTCAGCTATGTTAGTGATGGAAGAAGAAAAGGCTCGCGAATTAGGTTTACCGATTCGTGCTCGTATCCGCTCTATGGCGGTTGCTGGTTGTGATGCAGCAATTATGGGTTACGGCCCAGTTCCTGCAACTAACAAAGCCTTAGCTCGCGCTGGATTAAACATAGATGATATGGACGTGATTGAATTGAATGAAGCATTCGCTGCGCAATCATTACCATGTGTTAAAGATCTTGGTTTAACTGATGTTGTTGACGAAAAAGTTAACTTAAATGGTGGCGCGATTGCATTAGGTCATCCATTAGGTTGTTCAGGTACGCGTATCTCAACAACACTGATTAACTTGATGGAAGCAAAAGATGCTAAATATGGTTTAGCCACTATGTGTATTGGTTTAGGCCAAGGCATTGCAACTATCTTTGAGCGCGTTGATAGCTAAATCTAATTTACTATTACAGCTACATTAGTAGCATCAAAATTAAAAACCGAGCTATCTAGCTCGGTTTTTTTATCCCTGCTTTTAAAGCAATGTTTCACGTGGAACATCATATTTCGGTGAGCATAACATCACGCTTTACTAATAAAGCTAGCATCAGTGTTGCATCAAACTTTAACCAGAGTAAAATTAGCGCAATTGTTGAGTAAGAAGAATTGATATGACTAAAGATTTTACTGCCGCAGACCACCACTTAGATGCGCTTGGTTTACGTTGCCCAGAACCTGTAATGATGATCCGTAAAACTGTGCGTAAAATGGCAGAAGGTGAAAGCCTATTAATTACTGCTGATGATCCAGCAACCACCCGTGATATTCCAAGCTTTTGTGAGTTTATGGATCATACTCTTCTAGCAAGTGATACTAACCAAACACCATACAAATACCTGATTAAAAAAGGCCTCTAATCATGATTTCGTTACACGCTATTGCTTACAAAACTGCTAAAAAAGGGCCGATGAAGCCAGTATTTTGTGCCAAGGTAAGTTTATTAAAAGGCGTTGAAAACGATATTTTTGGAAAACCCGGAAAACGGCAAGTGACCGTCATGTCGCAGCAACAGTGGCAATTAGCCTGTAATGAAATTAATGCCGATTTAGACTGGTTAACCCGAAGAGCCAATATATTAATTGATGGCTATAAGTTTAGCGCCGCAGATGTTGGTAAAGTCATTAAACTTGGTAATGATGTTAGCTTACTGATTACCGGTGAAACCGACCCATGTAAAAAAATGGAGCAGTCACAGCAAGGTCTTGAAAAAGCCCTCACCCCAGATTGGCGTGGTGGCGTAACCTGTAAAGTGATAACTGAAGGCCTGATCCAAATTGATGATCAGGTTTCAATAATAACCATATAAGTGTGCCTATTCAGTTTTATCTTTAATGACAGTTGCACTGAGCAAAATGAATAACTATTCAGTGCTTTATTACACTAAACAAACTTGCAAAATTAGATACATACTCACGTATTTTTATACGACTTAATTAAAACTCAGTTCAAAGCCCCCCACAATTTAACCAACATACAGCAATTTATCAGATTGAAATAGCTAAACACCCAGCTTCATATCGCTGAGCTGCAAATAATTATTCTACAGCCTAGCAGTCACCCGATAGCTGTCATTATTTGAAACAGAATATCTATTTAGTTATTGGCTAATATATGCGATAAATGTCATCAGATTTGTAACTCGCCAATAACACTAAGAAACATAAAAGTGTTAACGCGACCTATAACAATAATGACAACAAATGGACTGTGCATGCTAACTTCAAAAATAAAACCTCTCTACACTGCGATAGCGTTAAGCTTAGCAAGTGTTTCTCTTGCTGCTAATGCCTCTGATGATGCTTCTAAAGAAACAGAAAAATGGCAAGTTAATGCGCCTGCGAACGCGCCGCTAGAAAAACTCTCTATTGATGTCACCGAAGGCACATGGATGAATGTCAGCGTTTCCCCTGACGGTAAGACCATAGTGTTTGACTTACTCGGTGATATTTATCAAATGCCAATAAAAGGTGGCGAGGCAAAAAAACTCGCTTCTGGCATCGCTTGGCAAATGCAGCCGGTATATAGCCCAGATGGCAAATATATTGCCTTCACCTCAGATGAAGATGGCGGTGATAATATTTGGGTAATGAATGCTGACGGTTCGAACCCACATCCTGTAACCAATGAAACCTTCCGCTTGCTCAATAGCCCAGCTTGGAGCCCTGACTCACAATACTTAGTGGCCCGCAAACATTTTACCGGTAGTCGCAGTTTAGGTGCTGGTGAAGTGTGGATGTATCACGTCGCTGGCGGCGAAGGGGTAAAATTAACTGAGCGTCCGAACGAACAAAAAGATTTAGGCGAGCCTGCCTATTCACCTGATGGCAGATATATTTATTTCAGCCAAGATGCTACCCCAGGCAAAACCTTTCACTACTCAAAAGATTCAGTAAAAGGTATTTATAAAATTAAGCGCTACGATACTCAGTCTGGTGATATAGAAGTATTACTTGAAGGCACTGGCGGCGCCATTCGCCCAACACCTAGCCCTGATGGCACCAAGTTAGCTTATATCAAACGTGATGGCTTCCAATCTTCGCTGTATTTACTCGATTTAAAATCAGGGGCGCAAACTAAGCTTTATGGTGATTTAGATCGTGATATGCAAGAAACATGGGCAATTCATGGTGTGTATCCGACCATGTCTTGGACCCAAGACAATGAACAAATTGTTTTTTGGGCCAAAGGTAAAATTAATAAATTAACCCTTGAAGACAAGTCTGTTGAGAATATTCCTTTCAGCGTTAAAACTGAATTAGAGGTGCAACCATCAGTACGCTTCACTCAAAATCTAGATAAGGATAATTTCGACGTAAAAATGCTGCGTATGGCACAAGTCTCACCTAACGGTGAAAAAGTGGTTTTTGAAGCATTAGGCAAACTTTGGATCCGTGATATTGAAGATGGTAAACAAAAGCGTTTAACTAGACTTGATGATGACGTTAATGAACTATTCCCGCAATGGTCACGGGACGGCAAGAATATCGTCTTTACCACTTGGAATGATCAAGACCAAGGCACCGTCAGTATTGTGAGTAGCAAAGGTGGTCGCAGTAAACAACTGACATCACTGCCAGGTAAATATGTCGAACCAACCTTTTCACCAGATGGTAAAACCGTTGTCTACCGTAAAGCGAAAGGCGGATATGTCACTCCTAGAACTTGGTCCCAAGAACCGGGTTTATATAAAGTTGATCTAAAGAATAAGCAAAATATCAAAGTTTCAGCTAGCGGTTATCAGCCACAATTTGGCGCTGATAATAATCGTGTCTTTTTTATGGATCACGGTAAAACCCCAGAACTGGCATCAATCAGTTTAGACGGCTTTGAAAAACGCACTCACTACACTAGCGAACATGCTACCGAATTTAGAGTATCGCCAAATGGTGAGCACCTTGCCTTTGCTGAACGCTTTAGAGTTTATGTCACCCCTTTTGCCAAGCATGGCGAAACCATCAAAATCAGCCCGAAAGCGAAAAACTTACCAGTAATGCAATTAAGTGCCCGCGCAGGTGAAAGCATTAGCTGGAACAGTAACAATGAAGAAATTTATTGGACTTTAGGCCCAGACCTTTATCAAGCCAAAGTGGATACTGACTACAACAGCGATGAGGAAGCTAAGCCTGAAGTTACTGCTATTGGTTTCACTAAAAAAGCAGATGTTCCACGTGGAACAATCGCATTTGTTGGTGGCAAAATCATTACCATGGAAAATGACCAAGTTATTGATAATGGTGTTGTCATCGTTAAAGATAATAAAATTGTCAATGTTGGCGATGCTAACTTAACCATTCCAACTGATGCACAAGTCATCGACATTAAAGGTAAAACTTTAATGCCAGGTTTATTTGATGCCCATGCTCATGGTAGCCAAGCAGATGATGAAATCACGCCACAGCAAAACTGGCAATTATACTCAGCACTGTCATTGGGCGTGACTGCAATACATGATCCGTCAAATGACACCACTGAGATTTTTGCAGCATCAGAGCAACAAAAAGCCGGTAATATTGTGGGTCCGCGCATATTCTCAACCGGAACTATTTTATACGGCGCTAATGCACCAGGTTACACATCCCATGTAGATTCACTGGATGATGCAAAATTCCATTTAGAGCGTCTTAAAAAGGTAGGCGCTTTCAGCGTGAAAAGTTACAACCAACCACGTCGTAACCAACGCCAACAAGTGATTCAGGCTGCCCGTGAATTAGAAATGATGGTGGTTCCTGAAGGTGGTAGTTTGCTGCAGCATAACTTGTCGATGATTGCTGATGGCCATACCACTGTCGAACACTCATTACCCGTTGGTTCTATCTATAGCGATATTAAACAGTTCTGGAGTCAAACCAAAGTCGGTTATACCCCAACACTGGTTGTCGCATATGGCGGTATTTCTGGCGAGCATTACTGGTACGATAAAACTGATGTTTGGGCACACCCTCGCTTAAGCATGTATGTTCCGTCTGATATTCTTAATGCCCGCTCAATGAGAAGAACAACTGCACCGGATGAACATTACAATCACTTCAATGTGGCACGGGTTGCCAATGAGCTAAATGATATTGGCATCAAACCAAATATTGGTGCTCATGGTCAACGTGAAGGTTTAGCGGCGCACTGGGAAATGTGGATGTTTGCTCAAGGTGGTATGAGCAATATGGATGTGCTGAAAACAGCAACCATAAACCCTGCAACCACCTTCGGTATGGATCATCAAATAGGCTCAATTAAAGCCGGTAAACTAGCTGATATTATTGTGATTGACGGCGACCCATTAACTGATATTCGTGTGACTGATAAAGTGTCTTACACCATGGTCAATGGTAAGTTATTTGATTCAGAAACCATGAATCAATTGAATGGCGAAGAAGTTAGCCGTAAACCATTTTTCTTTGAGAAAAAAGATTAATACTGAGGCAACAAGCTTAGGCTAATCGAAAATGATTTAGCAAAAAAAGAAAAGGATGTTCCACGTGGAACATCCTTTTTTTATTTGCTAAAAAACTGCGTTAAACAAAATCGCTTCCATAACAAAAACAATCTGTTGTATGGTCATTAACCATACCTACCGCTTGCATAAAAGCATAACAAATAGTTGGCCCTACAAAGTTAAACCCAAGCTTTTTAAGTGCTTTAGACATGGCCTCAGATTCTGCTGTTTGAGCAGGTAAATCCGCCGAAGTTAAATAATGATTTACGACAGGCTTACCGCCAACAAACTGCCAAAGAAATTCAGAAAAATCATTACCCTGCTCAACAAAGGCTAAATAGGCTTTGGCATTTCGAATAATAGAATTAACCTTTAGACGGTTCCTGATAATTCCAGGGTTTAATAGTAATTCTTCGACTTTGGCATCATCGAATGTGGCAATCACTTTTGGATCAAAATTGGCAAACAAAGCTTGGTAATTGTGTTGCTTCTTTAAAATGGTGATCCAAGATAATCCTGCTTGCTGACCATCCAAGCAAAGCTTTTCAAATAACTCGATGGGATCATAAACAGGCCGCCCCCAAACATTATCATGATAGTCTTGATAAATAGGGTCATCACTGACCCAACCACAACGTTGTTGAACCATTTATTGAGTCCTTTACTATTTTTAATCTCTACGTTAAAAAATAACCTACATAAGCCTTTATCTACAAGGTATAATCAAAACCATTTTCTATTTATAGCCTAACCAGTAGATAAGCGGACATGACGACGAAACACGACGTAAAAACATTCCAGGGCTTTATTATGACCCTGCAGGAATTCTGGGCGCAGCAAGGTTGCGCAATAGTTCAACCATTAGACATGGAAGTTGGCGCTGGTACATTCCACCCAATGACATTCTTGCGCTCATTAGGCCCAGAGCCTATGAGTAGTGCTTATGTTCAGCCATGTCGTCGCCCTACCGATGGCCGTTACGGTGAAAACCCTAACCGTCTACAACACTACTATCAATTTCAAGTAGTGCTTAAGCCTTCTCCTAGCAATATTCAAGAGCTATACCTTGGCTCTTTAGAAGCACTAGGCGTAGATATGGGCGTCCATGATGTTCGCTTCGTAGAAGACAACTGGGAATCACCTACATTGGGTGCTTGGGGTCTAGGTTGGGAAGTTTGGTTAAACGGTATGGAAGTATCGCAATTTACCTACTTCCAACAAGTGGGCGGTTTAGAGTGTAAGCCTGTAACTGGTGAAATCACTTACGGCCTTGAACGTCTTGCGATGTATATCCAAGAAGTTGATAGCGTATATGACCTAGTATGGACAGACGGTCCAATGGGTAAAGTGATGTATGGTGATATTTTCCATCAGAACGAAGTTGAGCAATCAACCTATAACTTTGAACACGCCAATGTAGAAGTACTATTCAAGCAGTTTGATGATTGTGAAGTCGCTTGTCAGCATTTACTTGACCTTGAAAAGCCATTGCCTCTTCCTGCATACGAACAAGTAATGAAAGCATCTCATGCCTTTAACTTACTTGATGCTCGCCACGCGATTTCGGTTACTGAACGTCAACGTTATATTTTACGTGTACGTACTATGGCCAAAGGTGTTGCAGAGTCTTACTACCAAGCCCGTGAAGCGCTTGGTTTCCCAATGTGTAAGTAGAGGTAAATAGAATGAATGTTGAAAACTTACTCATTGAAGTGGGTACTGAAGAATTACCGCCAAAAGCATTACGTAAATTAGCTGAATCATTTTTAGCTAACTTCAGCGAAGAGCTAACCAAAGCTGAGTTGGCCTTTGAAAAAGCCACTTGGTACGCTGCGCCGCGCCGTTTAGCTATTAGCATTGAACAACTTGCTGTAGCTCAAGCTGACAAAGTCGTTGAAAAACGTGGCCCTGCTGTTGCCCAAGCATTTGATGCTGATGGCAACCCAACGAAAGCAGCTATGGGCTGGGCTCGTGGTAACGGCATCACTGTGGAACAAGCTGAGCGCTTGAAAACAGATAAAGGCGAATGGTTATTACACCAAGCTAAAGTGGTTGGCGTAGAAACTAAATCACTGATCGCAGCCATGGCGCAAAAAGCATTAGATAAGTTACCAATTCCTAAGCCAATGCGCTGGGGAAGTAACACCACACAATTTATCCGTCCGGTTCATACCGTTACTATGCTATTAGGTGATGAGTTAGTTGATGGTGAATTGTTAGGTATCAAATCAGCACGTACTATTCGTGGTCACCGCTTTATGGGCGTTGATACCTTCGAGTTAGATCATGCTGACAACTACTTAGCCGCTCTTGAGCAGCAAGGTAAGGTTTTAGCTGATTACCAACGTCGTAAAGATATTATCAAGACTAACGCTGAAGCTGCAGCCAAAGACATTGGCGGTGTTGCAGAACTTGAAGATGACTTACTTGAAGAAGTCACCTCTTTGGTTGAGTGGCCTGTGGTACTCACCGCTAACTTTGAAGAAAAGTTTTTAGACGTACCGGCTGAAGCCTTGGTTTACACCATGAAAGGCGATCAGAAATACTTCCCTGTATTTGATAAAGCCGGCCAGTTGCTACCAAACTTTATCTTCGTGACTAATATCGAATCTAAAGATCCACAGCAGATTATTTCAGGTAACGAAAAAGTAGTTCGTCCTCGTTTAGCTGATGCTGAGTTCTTCTTTGAAACAGATAAGAAAGAGTCATTAGAAGCGCGCCTTGCTAGCTTAGAAACGGTTGTATTCCAAAAGCAATTAGGCACGATTAAACAACGTGTTGAACGTATATCTGCAATAGCCGGTTTTATTGCCACCAGCATTGATGCCAACAGCGAAGAAGCGAGCCGTGCAGGTTTACTGTCTAAGTCAGACTTAATGACCAATATGGTGATGGAGTTTACTGATCTTCAAGGCACTATGGGCATGCACTATGCACGCTTAAATGGTGAAACTGAAGCTGTCGCAGTTGCTTTAGCTGAACAATACAAGCCAAAGTTCTCTGGCGATACCGTGCCTACTGCACCTATTTCAATCTGTGTCGCGCTAGCTGAAAAGCTTGATACCTTAGTGGGTATTTTCGGTATTGGCCAAGCCCCTAAGGGTGCTGCAGATCCATTCGCACTGCGTCGTGCAGCGATTGGTATTTTACGTATTTGTTTAGAAAACAACTTGCCATTAGACTTAGTTGATTTAATTGATAAAGCAAAACAATTACACGGTGAAAACCTCACTAACGACAATGTGTCTGAGCAAGTGCTTGAATTCTTCATGGGTCGTTTCCGCTCTTGGTATCAAGATCAAGGCGTCAGCGTTGACGTTATTCTTGCAGTGCTGGCACGTAAGCCTACTGCACCGGCTGACTTTGAAAGCCGTATTAAAGCTGTGGCGCACTTCAGAACGTTAGAGCAAGCCTCTGCTTTAGCTGCAGCTAACAAGCGTGTTTCTAACATTCTAGCCAAAGTTGAAGGCGAGACTGCCACTAGCATTGATGCCAGTTTATTGGTTGAACCTGCTGAGAAAGCATTAGCTGAAAAGTTAGCTGAACTGCAACCACAGCTTGCGCCATTATTTGCTGCGGCAAACTACCAAGAAGCGTTAGCATTACTGGCGAACCTGCGTGAAAGCGTTGATGCCTTCTTTGAAGGTGTCATGGTAATGGCTGATGATGAAGCCCTTAAGAATAACCGCTTAGCATTACTAAATAGCCTGCGTGAGCAATTCTTACATGCTGCAGATATCTCACTACTACAATAATAGTTAACCCTATTAAGTTGTAAAAAAAACGCGCTTTAACATCAGTTAAGCGCGTTTTTTATTGGCTGATTTTTAAAGCCTCATGATTAATTTTAAATGAAGACTTCGAATCAAATATTAAAAGCTAATCAGTTTTTGATGGAAAACATCAAACTCAGATTGATTCAAACCGACTTGCTGCAATAGCTGCTGTAAATCATCTTGTTCAAGTTTATCTTTTTGCCGCAACATAGAACACTCACTGATGATATTTGCCCGCCATACAGCCAATGCCATCATGTCTGTTGGACGATAATCAGAATTAGCTAATTGTGCTAGCTGAAACTCAAACTGTGCCGGCAGCTGCCAATGCTTCGCCAGTAACGCACTTAGCCCTAACGACTTAGTGGTCATCACTTGCTTAAACAATGCCGAACTTGGCTGTTCACCCGGCTCGGCTTTTTCAAAGGCATCCAGCAGCATTTTGAAAATGGCGATTTTGCCAACATCATGAAGTAATCCCAGTAAAAACACCGTATCAGCATCTTCTTCAGCTAAGTCACTGGCAATAAAAGCCACTTGCATTGAATGACGCCAAATTTCAGCGCCAAAACGCCTAAAGTAAATCGGCTTAATATCAATCATTTCTTTCACTAAACAACTGCGAACAAACTGACGTAATTGCGCTCGCCCTAACTGCACAATAGCTTGGTGTAGATTAGTAATATCTTTGCCTGAACGCTTAAAAGCACTTGAGTTGCATAACTTTAATACTTCGACGCTCAGTACCGGATCTTGCTCAATTAACTGCAGTACTTGTTTGGTTTCAATCTCATCTTGGGATAGTTTATGGTCAAGCTCGGTTATGCGCCTTGGCAGTTTTAACACCTTGGCAGCAATATCTTGAGGTGCACTAAAAGCGATGTCGATTTCGGCTAATATGCTACGTTCAAGATTATTAGCCATGCCACCAGTTTTATGGCTACTCATAGGAAAAAGTAGACTATAAAACAGCGCCGACAAATCTATTTGTTGCGCCTCTTCTGGTGTTTCACTTGAGTTGCTTAAGTATGATTTAGTTTGCCTTACATATGAGTTACTAGAGCACAGTTTCGAGTCTGTAGCGCTTGACTCTTGGGTATTAGCCGATAGCAATGAATGCTGCTCATTTAATGCTTTGGCTTGTTTGACCTCAACGGCCGGTCTTAAATTAAAAATCTTATTGAATAGCTTTTTAAACACAATAAATTACCTACACTTCAGGTAAATATACAACAGTGACAAGATGAGTTTGTAGAGATTACCGATAAAAAAATGGGCGCCTTAAGGCACCCATTTAATGTATTTTAAACTCGACTACACGTCTAAGTTAGCAACGTTTAGCGCGTTAGTTTCAATGAAGTCACGACGCGGTTCAACTTGATCGCCCATCAAACAAGTAAACAATTGATCAGCGCCTACGGCATCTTCAATGGTGACTTGTAGCATACGACGAGTTTCAGGATCCATTGTAGTTTCCCACAATTGCTCAGGGTTCATTTCACCCAATCCTTTATAACGTTGGATGTACAAACCACGTTTAGCTTCAGACATAGTCCAATCAAGCGCCTCTAAGAAGCTATCAACTTCTTTCATACGCTCGCCACGTTTAACATAGCCGCCTTCTTCAATCATACCGTCTAATGCTGAGCCTAACTTAGCAATACGTTGGTAATCATTTGATTGGAAGAAGTCGTAACTAAATACGTAGTTAGTATCAATACCATGCTTACGGATTGTTAGGCTTGGTAGGTATACCTGACGCTCAGGATCTAATTGTGGTTCAATGTTATAAATAACGCCGTCAGTTTCAATCTCAATAAGGTCAGCGACAAAGGCATCACACCACTGCTTCATTTGTGCTTCGTCAGCCAGCATTTCATTGTTCAGTGCTGGGTGGTAAAGCATACGGTTACAAATAACCGTTGGGTAACGCTTAGTTAAACGCTCAATAACCGCTTCAACCTCACGATACTGGCTCACTAAACGCTCTAGTGGCTCACCTGTCATACCTGGTGCACCCGCAGAAGGGTAAATATGAGTACCATCTAACGCTTGAGTGGTTAAGTATTCCGTTAGTGCTGGCTCATCTTTTAGGTACTGCTCTTGCTTACCTTTTTTAACTTTAAATAAAGGTGGTTGAGCAATATAGATGTAACCACGTTCAATCAACTCTGGCATTTGACGGAAGAAGAAAGTCAACAGCAGCGTACGAATGTGCGAGCCATCGACGTCAGCATCGGTCATGATGATGATGTTGTGATAACGGGTTTTCTCAGGATCATAATCATCACGGCCAATACCACAACCTAATGCAGTGATCAGCGTCGCGACCTCTTGAGAAGATAACATTTTATCGAAACGTGCTTTTTCAACGTTAAGAATTTTACCTTTTAGCGGAAGAATAGCTTGGTTTTTACGGTTACGTCCCTGCTTGGCTGATCCGCCAGCAGAGTCCCCTTCCACTATGTATATTTCAGAAAGCCCAGGGTCTTTCTCTTGGCAATCAGCAAGCTTACCTGGCAAACCACCTAAATCTAATGCGCCTTTACGACGGGTCATTTCACGGGCTTTACGCGCCGCTTCACGAGCACGTGCCGCATCAACGATTTTACCAACAATTAATTTTGCATACGTTGGGTTTTCTAATAGGTAATCATTTAATTGCTCACCCATTGTTTGTTCAACCGCACCTTTCACTTCACTCGACACTAACTTGTCTTTAGTTTGTGAACTGAATTTAGGATCTGGCACTTTTACTGAAATAACCGCGGTTAACCCTTCACGAGCATCATCACCCGTTGCATTGGTTTTACCTTTTTTATTGAAACCTTCACGCTCCATATAGTTATTTAAGTTACGGGTTAATGCACCCCGGAAACCCGCTAAGTGAGTACCGCCATCACGTTGTGGGATGTTATTGGTAAAACAGAAAATCTTTTCTTGATAACCGTCATTCCACTGCATTGCCACTTCAACGGTAATGCCGTCTTCACGTTCTTGAGTAAAGTGGAAAACCTCTTTATTCACCGGCGTTTTATTGAGGTTAAGGTAATCAACGAAAGCACTGATGCCGCCTTCGTATTTAAAGAATTCATCACGGCCATCACGTTCATCAACTAAACGGATACCCACACCTGAGTTCAAGAATGATAATTCACGAACACGTTTAGCCAAGATGTCAAAGTGGAATAGCACATCTGAGAATGTTTCACTGCTTGGCCAGAAACGGATTGAAGTACCGGTTTTTTCTGATTCACCCACTGGGGTGATTGGCGTATCAGGTACACCCATTGAATAAAACTGCTCGTAAACTTTACCGTTACGACGAATGGTCATTTGCAGTTTTTCAGATAATGCGTTTACAACCGAAACACCAACACCGTGTAAGCCACCTGATACTTTATAAGAGTTATCATCAAACTTACCACCGGCATGAAGTACCGTCATAATAACTTCGGCAGCGGACACACCTTCTTCTTCATGAACCTCTACAGGAATACCACGGCCATCATCTTGTACTGATACCGAGCCATCTGAATGAATGGTGATAGTAATGTCACTACAGTGGCCTGCTAAGGCTTCATCGATAGAGTTATCGACCACTTCGAATACCATGTGATGAAGACCTGTACCATCGTCAGTATCGCCGATGTACATCCCTGGTCTCTTACGAACAGCATCAAGGCCTTTTAAAACCTTAATACTCGAAGAATCATAACTATTCTCTGACATATTTCTCTCTCGTTTTTATTCAACTACCGTGACTTGCCCATGTTCCACATGAAACATCTTACTTGGTGGGCTAGCCAGCGAATCGACTATTGCAACAGGATCAATCGCTGTGACAAAAATTTGTGCACCGGTTTCGGTTAACTGTTTTAGTAATAGTTGCCTATGCTGAGCATCTAACTCAGATGGAAGATCATCCACTAGGTAAATACTATGCTTGTTTTGCTGTTTTTGAAGCAATTTACCCTGTGCAAGGCGCAGTGCACAGACTAATAATTTTAACTGTCCTCGGGATAACGCATCCTGTACCGGTAAGCTGCCAACGCGTAATCGTAAATCCGCTTTATGTGGTCCACTGCCGGTATTTCCCGATGCTAAATCTCGGTGATATTGAGTTTTAAGTAACTCGGCAAATTCCGTTTTGCTATCCCAGCCACGGGTAAAGGAAACCTTAATATCAACCCGTGGTAAAAACTCTTCGATTATACCCTTAAGTAGCTCATTTAACGAGTCCACATATTGATTTCGTATCGAAGTAACCTGCTCAGCATAACGCACCAATTCCTTATCCCAAAATTGTATATTGGTGTAAGAGGCTCCATCTCTAAGAAGCTGATTTCTTTGCTTTAAAATTCTTCTGGTATTCACCCATGCCGTATAAAAATGACTGTCAGCATGAAAAGCTCCCCAGTCGATAAACTGCCGGCGTGCTTTTGGGCCTTCAAATAGTAAAGAAAAACTTTCAGGGGTGATAACTTGAATAGGTAACGTCTCAGCTAATACCGATAATCGCTTCACGTTATCGCCATTAAATTTAACATCAATGTCGCCATTGCGGAACCGTCTAAGGCCTAATTTAGCTTCGCCATTAGGCATTTCGAGCTTGGCAAACAAGGTCAGTTGATCTTGCTCAATATTGATAACCCGCTGGGACAGATGGCTACGAAACGAACGCCCCATACCGAGAAAATAAATGGCTTCTAAAATGCTGGTTTTACCACTGCCATTTTCACCATAAATTAAATTAAGCCCATCACTTGGCGCTAATGTCGCTGACAAAATATTTCGGAAATGTTCGATATTGAGGCGGGTTAAACTCATGGAAAATAAACAGACCCTAATTTAAAAAGAGTGAAACGAAAGAAGGTGCCTTAATGTAGCACCTTCTTGGGGTAAAACGTTATAGTTAAACGGCGCTTAATCAAGTTTAAGCGACTATTTACTTATAAGCGCATTGGCATAACCACGTACATAGAGTCTTCTTCTGCGTGGTTTTCAATTAGTGCGCTTGAGTTACCGTCTATTAAGGTTATTCTAACATCATCACTGGCTAAATTATTTAATACGTCCAATAGATAGCTGACGTTAAAGCCAATTTCTAGGTTATCTGAGTTGTATTCAACATCGATAATCTCTTCTGCTTCTTCTTGCTCCGGGTTATTGGCGGTAATGCGCAATAATCCCGGCTCAAGCTGAATACGCACACCTCTAAACTTCTCATTCGACAAAATAGAAGCACGGGTTAACGCTTGTTTTAATTGATTACGGCTAGCCACCACAATTTTGGTGCCGCCTTTAGGTAATACGCGGCGATAATCAGGGAAACGACCATCGACTAATTTACTGGTGAATACCGCATTGGCAGTAATCGCACGAATCGCACTATCACCAATCGCAATGGTAATATCACTGTCTTCACTTTCAAGTAAACGCGCCATTTCAACCACGCCTTTACGCGGCACAATCACTTGCTTCTCAGGTAAGCTGGTTTCTATTTGACGATGACTTAATGCTAAGCGATGACCGTCTGTGGCAATGGCCTTTAAGGTGTTACCTGCGGTTTCAAATAACAAGCCATTTAGATAATAACGCACATCTTGGTTTGCCATTGAAAATTGTGTCGAGTCAATAATCGACTTCAAAGTGCCCTGCTTTAAGCTAAATTCAATTTCAGCTTCAAACGCTTCAACATTGGGATAATCTGATGCTGGCAAGGTCGCCAGTGAAAAACGACTACGGCCTGAGCGTAATAACCATTTGTTCTCTTGCTGCTCAATTTTAATTTCAACTTGCTCAGGAAGAGATTTAACAATATCTAATAATTTTTTAGCCGGAACTGTGGTGCGTCCCACTTCAACTTCACCTTGGATGGGAGCTTGACCGACAAGCTCAACCTCTAAGTCCGTACCAGTAAGCTTAAGTAAGCCCTCACTAACTTCAACAAGTAGATTAGATAAAATTGGCAAGTTATGGCGTCTTTCTACTGCGCCACAAACCAACTGAAGTGGTTTTAATAGGGCATCCCTATCAATTGAAAATTTCATTCGTCTCAATTTCCCGATATTAAGAAGATAAGGTACGTATCAAGTTAGCATAATCTTCTTTAATGTCATGACTTTCTTCACGTAACTGAGCAATTTTTCTGCATGCATGTAATACAGTAGTATGATCACGACCACCAAATGCGTCACCAATTTCAGGCAAGCTTTGGTTAGTTAACTCTTTTGATAATGCCATTGCCACTTGACGTGGTCTGGCAACACTGCGCGAACGGCGCTTAGATAACATGTCAGCCATTTTAATTTTGTAATATTCAGCAACGGTTTTCTGAATATTATCAATGGTGACTAACTTTTCTTGTAACGCCAGTAAATCACGTAATGCTTCACGGACAAAATCAATGGTAATTGGACGTCCGGTAAAATTAGCATTAGCAATAACGCGATTTAATGCGCCTTCTAATTCACGCACATTTGAGCGCAAACGCTTAGCAATAAAAAATGCCACTTCATCAGGCAGATTAATGCCGCTCTCTTGTGCTTTACGCATTAAGATCGCCACACGGGTTTCAAGTTCTGGCGGTTCAATGGCAACGGTTAGGCCCCAACCAAAGCGAGATTTTAAGCGATCTTCAACACCATCGATTTCCTTGGGATATTTATCCGAAGTTAAAATGACTTGATGGTTACCTTCAAGTAATGCGTTAAAGGTATGGAAGAATTCTTCTTGAGAACGATCTTTATTGGCAAAAAATTGAATGTCATCAATAAATAATGCATCAACACTGCGGTAGTAACGTTTGAAATCTTCGATGGCGTTATTTTGCAGTGCTTTAACCATGTCCTGAACAAAGCGCTCAGAATGCATGTAAACCACTTTGGCATTGGGATTATTTTTGATGATCCCATTGCCAACAGCGTGTAATAAATGGGTTTTACCTAAACCAGTACCACCATATAAAAATAGTGGGTTATAGGCGCCACCTGGATTTTCAGCCACTTGAAGTGCAGCCGCTTTACCCAGTTGGTTTGATTTACCTTCAACAAAATTATCAAACTGGTAAGTCGGATTAATGTTACTGCGGTGGTTAGCATGCTCAACCGGTTCAGCTTGAGTATTAAACGAAGTACTAACGCGCGCTTTAGTATGGGTATTTTGAGGTTTCTTTATTTCAGCAATCACTGGTGCTGCAGGTTTAGCTGCAGACGGACGACTACCAATATCAAAACGCAGCTTAGGCGCATTGCCACCTAACTGTTCAGTGAAAAATTGATTAATGATATTGATATACTTATCACGAACCCAATCGAGCACAAAACGATTCGGCGCATAAAGTACCAAGGTATCACCATCCATTTCAGCTTGCAGCGGACGGATCCACATACTGAATTGCTGCGCAGACAATTCGTCTTGCAGTCTGCCGATACATTGTTGCCACAGTGAAACCGCCACTAAAAATCCTTAAATACCGTTTGTTGAAGGAGGGGTATTCTATCGTTAGATCTCAATGATCGCTATCGATAAAAAAAATTTTATCCCCAAGCTGATCATTGTATGTGGATATCTGTGATCTTTGAAGATCAAAATCGATCTATTTATTATGAATTGTTCATAGATCCTGCTTTATTAACCGATCGACATTGATCTATAATAGCGCGGCTTTGATCTAGTAAAACTATCTTAGATCCACTACATATTGTGTTGGTACACAGAGTTATCCACATCCTGTGGTAGATTTTTAGGGTACTTATCAAAGTTAAATTGGTAAAAATTGTTCATATAGTCATTTTCCTAGTTGACGGTAGTGATTAAAGTGATTACAATTCGGCCTCTTTTTTGCCCTTGCGTCTTATTTCAAGAATGTAAGGTTTATTAACTACTAAATATACGGATTGCCAAAATGAGTAAACGTACTTTTCAACCAAGCAACCTGAAGCGTAAGCGTTCTCACGGCTTCCGCGCACGTATGGCCACTGTAGGCGGCCGTAAAGTGATTGCACGTCGTCGTGCAAAAGGTCGCGCTCGTTTATCTGCTTAATCAGTAGATATTCATAGTGACTAGCTATGCTTTTACGCGGGAGTTGCGTTTGCTAACTCCCGCGCAATTTAAATCTGTATTTTCAAATCCCATCAAAGCATCTTCTGCTGAAATAACTCTGCTTGCTATTCCAAATTCAGAGCAACATCCTCGTATTGGATTAACTGTCGCAAAACGTTTTGTTAAAAATGCCAGTGACCGAAATCGCATTAAACGAGTGATAAGAACTAATTTCCGTTTACACCAGCATGATATTCCAGACCTTGATATAGTTGTCTTGGTAAGAAATGGCGTGGTTGATATGGAAAATGCAGACCTACATAAATTAATAGAGAAGTTATGGCGCAAACTCAGTCGCCGTTACAATGGTTAGCCACAAAGGCTATTCGTGGCTACCAACTCTTTATCAGCCCTATGCTGGGACCCCGCTGTAGATTCAATCCAACATGCTCTTATTATGCAATTGATGCAATAAAAACGCATGGAACTGCGAAAGGTTGTTGGCTTGCGGCGAAACGCATACTAAAATGTCATCCTTTACATCCCGGCGGAAGTGATCCCGTCCCCCCTAAAAACGACAGGTGTAACAAATAGGCTATGGAATCTCAACGTAATTTAATGCTTATCGCTCTGCTTTTTGTCAGCTTTTTAATGTGGCAAGCATGGCAAGACGATAAAGCCCCGCAACCAGTAGCGGCCCAAACAACGTCACAGACTACTAATGTTGCGTCACAAAACGTTAGCGATGTACCAGAGGCTGATGCAGGCATGCCTGTTCAATTACCTGCTACACAAAATTTAATTACTGTGAAAACAGATCAACTAGACATTAAAATCAGCCCAGTAGGCGGTGATATTGTTTATGCTGCATTAGTTGATCATAAAGTTGAAATAGACAGTGATGACCCATTCGTAATACTTGAACAAAATGGTTCATTTAATTACATCTCACAAAGTGGTCTTATTGGCCGCGATGGTATTGATAGCAGCCGCCATGGTCGCGCTCAATTTTCAGCAGAATCTGAAAATTATGTGTTAGCCGATGGCCAAGACTCTTTATCAGTACCGCTTAATTATGTTGATGCTAATGGCGCAGCATATACCAAAGTATTTACCTTCACCCGTGGTCAATTTGATGTGACTGTTGATTACAATGTAAACAACACCACTTCAGCACCGCTGCAAATGCAAATGTATGGTCAAATAAAACAAACTGTACAAGCATCTGAAAGCAGCATGATGATGCCAACTTACCGTGGTGCAGCATACTCGACTAGCGATGTTCGTTACGAAAAGTATGACTTTGATGACATTGCAAAAAGTAACCTAAACCAACAGACACTAGGTGGTTGGGCAGCAATGCTACAACACTACTTTGTATCAGCTTGGGTGCCGCCTGCAGCTGATTCAAATACTATTTTTACCAGCATGAGTGCTGGCGGCCAAGCCAATGTTGGTTTCCGCGGCGCGGTACATGATATTGCACCAGGTGCACAGCAAACCATTAGTGCCCAATTCTATGTTGGCCCTAAAAACCAAGAAGCTTTATCTAAAATTTCTGAAACATTAAACCTTGTTGTAGATTATGGTTTCCTTTGGTGGTTAGCTATCCCAATTCACTGGTTATTGATGTTCTATCAATCCTTTGTAGGTAACTGGGGTGTGGCGATTATTTTAATTACCCTAACCGTGCGTGGTCTTTTATACCCGCTAACCAAAGCACAATACTCGTCAATGGCTAAAATGCGTAACTTGCAGCCTAAACTGACAGAAATGAAAGAACGCTTAGGTGATGACCGCCAGAAAATGGGTCAAGCCATGATGGAGCTGTATAAGAAAGAGAAAGTTAACCCTATGGGTGGCTGTCTTCCTATCTTGCTGCAAATGCCAATTTTCATAGCCTTGTATTGGGTATTACTAGAAAGCTATGAATTACGCCATGCGCCATTCATGCTTTGGATTACCGATTTGTCGGTTCAAGATCCTTACTATGTATTACCATTATTAATGGGTGTGTCTATGTGGTTAATGCAAAAAATGCAACCAATGGCACCGACTATGGATCCTATGCAAGTGAAAATGATGCAGTGGATGCCAGTTATCTTTACTGTGTTCTTCCTATGGTTCCCAGCCGGTCTAGTTCTATACTGGTTAGTAGGTAACTTAGTCGCTATTACCCAGCAAAAGATTATTTATGCAGGTTTAGAGAAAAAAGGCTTAAAATAAGTCATAGCTCAAACTGATATAATCAACAAAGGCGGCTATTAAGCCGCCTTTTCCTTTACTATTTCAACAAGGTTTTCCTCAATGACAGACACTATCGTGGCACAAGCAACCGCACCAGGTCGTGGCGGCGTAGGTATCATTCGTATTTCAGGCGATAAAGCCACGGAAGTCGCACATAGCGTATTAGGCCATTTACCTAAAACCCGTTATGCCGATTACTGTGATTTTAAAAACGCGTCAGGCGAGGTCATTGATCAGGGAATCGCACTGTTTTTTAAAGGACCAAACTCCTTTACCGGTGAAGATGTATTAGAGCTTCAAGGCCATGGCGGCCAAATTGTGCTTGATATGCTGATCAAACGCGTGATGGAAGTAGATGGCATTCGTATCGCTAAGCCCGGTGAATTTAGCGAGCAAGCCTTTATGAACGACAAGCTGGATTTAACCCAAGCAGAAGCCATTGCCGATTTAATTGATGCCACCAGTGAACAAGCGGCTAAGAGCGCGTTAAACTCACTTCAGGGCGAGTTTTCTGATGAAGTACATCAGTTAGTCGAGCAAGTGACTAATTTGCGCTTATACGTCGAAGCAGCCATTGATTTCCCTGATGAAGAAGTCGACTTTTTATCTGACGGTAAAATCGCTAACTCACTGTATAACATCATCGCCAAATTAGACTTAGTCCAAGCCAGTGCCAAGCAAGGCTCAATTATTCGTGAAGGCATGAAAGTGGTAATTGCTGGTCGTCCTAATGCCGGTAAATCAAGCCTATTAAATGCCCTAGCAGGTAAAGAGTCTGCCATTGTCACTGAAATTGCAGGGACTACCCGTGATGTACTGCGCGAGCATATTCACCTTGATGGCATGCCACTGCATATTATAGATACCGCCGGTTTACGTGACACCGCTGATACCGTTGAAAAAATTGGTATTGAGCGTGCGTGGGATGAGATAGCAACCGCCGATAGAGTGTTATTTATGGTTGATGGCACCACTACCACCGATGTAAATCCTCACGATATTTGGCCTGACTTTATTGACCGTTTACCGAAAAAACTCGGCGTCACAGTTATTCGTAACAAAGCGGACTTAACCGGTGAGCCAGTAATGACCACTGATGAGCACGGCTATAGCGTTTATCGCATTTCAGCGAAAACCGGCTTAGGGGTTGAAGAGCTTAAACAGCACCTTAAATCATTAATGGGTTATCAAAGTAACCTTGAAGGCGGTTTTATTGCCCGTCGTCGTCATTTAGAAGCCCTAGATTTAGCTGCCAGTCACTTACAACTGGGTAAAGAGCAGTTAGAAGTGTATTTAGCCGGCGAGTTATTAGCAGAAGAATTACGTATGTGCCAAATGGCGCTATCTGAAATTACCGGTAAGTTCACCTCAGATGATCTGCTGGGTAAAATCTTTAGCTCATTCTGTATTGGTAAATAGGATCGCTCATGATATTGGCAAATAAGGTTATCGTGCTCGATTTCGAAACCACAGGCTTATCACCTAATAATGCAGATCGCGCCATCGAAATTGGTGCGGTAAAACTCATTGATGGCGTGATCGTCGATAGCTTTCAAGAATTAATGAATCCGGGTAGATCGGTAAACAGTTTTATTGAAAATTACACCGGCATCACCAATGCCATGCTTAAAGAGGCAGATTCTTGTGAAGCAGTCATGACTCGCTTTGCCGATTTTATTGAAGACTTTAACTTAGTGGCCCACAACGCCAGCTTTGATAAGAAGTTTTTAGATGCCGAGTTTGAGCATTGTCAGCAACAATATTCTGGCCAATTTGCCTGTTCATTATTACTGTCGCGCCGCATTAGCCAAGATGCGCCAAACCATAAATTAGGCACCTTAGTTGAATATCATCAGCTGCCTAATGATGGCGTGTTTCACCGCGCATTAGCCGATGCCACCATGACAGCACATTTATGGAATCATCAACTGCAGCTGCTGCAACAGCAACTGCCCCATAAAGCGATTACTTTTGAGCTGATTAACCAGATTTCAAAGCGCCCTAAAGCCCAAGTTAATGGTTACTTACAATCTTTATAACGGCTAACTTATAGCAACTAAAATAACCCATGATACGGCTCGTTAAGGTAATTCAGCGGCGAGCTTATCCACCAGTAACCTCACTTTGGGTGACAAATGCCGATTGTGAGGATACAAAGCCCAAATCCCCTCTTGCTGCTGCTTATAAGATTCTAAAATAACCGAAAGCTTGCCCGCAGCTATCGCCTCTGCCACGTAATAACCCGGTAGCTGCACAATCCCCAAACCTTTAATGGCGGCGTTAAGTAAGCTAATACCACTACTGCACTGTAAATTCCCTTGCACTTTAATACTTCTTGCTTGGCCACCTTCATTAAAATGCCAGTGGGGTTGTGAGCCCACTAAACAATTATGCAGACTTAATTCTGATAATGAATAAGGCGCGCCAAAACGATTAATATAATCAGGGGCGGCGCAAACAAACTGCTCACGGCTGGTTAAGCGCTTTGCCATCATGCTCGAATCAGGTAAACGCCCTAACCTAATCGCTAAATCATAGCCGCCTTCCACTAAATCTAACTGCCTGTTAGTTAACTCACAAATCACTTCAACATCAGGGTGCTGCTGCATATAGTCAGTGACAATCGGCATCACAAATGACTCACCATAGGTCACTGGTGCGGTAAGCTTAATTAACCCTTGGGGTTTATTTTGCAAACTACTTATAGCCCGCTCAGCTTCTTCAAGTCCATCGATAACTTGGCGGCAATGGCGATAAAATATATGGCCTTCTTCAGTTAACGACACTTTACGGGTGGTGCGATAAAACAATTTTGTGCTTAACCTATTTTCAATTTGGCTAATTTGGCGGCTCACTTGCGCGGTCGAAATAGCTAAACGTTTACCTGCTGCCGTAAAGCTATCCGTTTCAGCCACCGCGACAAATTCGTAAACCCCTTCCCATGGCAACATTATTACCACCTCGTAAAAGTAAATTGTATTTATAGCCCATTATCAACTGACAGAAAATAAATACAATAGATCCATCATCTACTGAGCCTCATCTACACTAAGTAGATCCACTTTTATGGTTAACGTTAAAAGGATAAACACAATGTCAGCACAATTTATGAAATCTAAGGCCGCTATTGCATGGGGACCAGGACAGCCATTATCGGTTGAAGAAGTCGACGTGATGTATCCAAAAGCGGGTGAAGTCATGGTGAAAATCATCGCTTCTGGTGTTTGCCACACCGATGCATTTACCTTATCTGGCGATGATCCAGAAGGTGTTTTCCCGGCTATTTTAGGTCATGAAGGTGGCGGAATTGTAGAGATGGTTGGTGAAGGTGTTACCAGTGTCAAAGTCGGCGACCATGTTATTCCGTTATACACCGCAGAATGCGGTACATGTAAATTCTGCACTTCAGGTAAAACCAACCTTTGTAGTGCAGTTCGTGAAACCCAAGGCAAAGGCTTAATGCCTGATGGCACTACCCGTTTTTATAAAGATGGCCAGCCTATTTTCCATTACATGGGGTGTTCAACCTTCTCTGAATATACTGTATTACCAGAAATTTCATTAGCGAAAGTCAATAAAGACGCACCACTTGAAGAAGTGTGTTTACTCGGTTGTGGTGTAACAACCGGTATGGGCGCGGTATTGAACACAGCTAAAGTCCAAAAAGGCGATACTGTGGCCATTTTCGGTCTAGGCGGCATTGGTTTATCAGCCATTATTGGCGCAACCATGGCCGGAGCATCACGCATTATCGGCATTGATTTAAATGAATCTAAATTTGAACTCGCCACCAAACTGGGTGCGACTGATTGCATTAATCCAAAAAATTATGACAAACCGATTCAGGATGTCATTGTGGAAATGACCGATGGCGGCGTAGATTTCTCATTTGAATGTATCGGTAACGTCAACGTTATGCGCAGCGCGTTAGAGTGTTGTCATAAAGGTTGGGGCGAATCGGTGATTATTGGTGTTGCTGGCGCAGGCCAAGAAATATCTACTCGACCATTTCAACTAGTGACTGGTCGAGTATGGAAAGGAAGTGCATTTGGTGGCGTTAAAGGGCGCAGTCAATTACCCGGTATTGTTGAGCAATATCTCAACGGCGAATTCAAACTAGACCATTTCATTACTCACACTATGGGGCTTGAAGGGATTAATGATGCTTTTGATCTGATGCACAGCGGTGAAAGCATCCGCAGTGTCATTCACTTCGATAAGTAAATCTTATTGCCGTATTCGATAAATATCATGCCCTTAACCTTACGCTAAGGGCATTTTTATAAAAAGTGACCAATCAAATGACTTTAGAAAACATCAGTAGTAATAAAATGTTCAGCGGCTGGTTAAAACAATATAGCCATCACTCTGATACGTTAAACTGCCAAATGCGCTTTGCCATTTATCTGCCGCCACAAGCAGCATCACAAAAAGTGCCGGTGCTATATTGGTTGTCAGGCCTCACCTGCACCGACGAAAACGTGATGCAAAAATCAGGCGTTCAACGAGTCGCAGCAGAGCTTGGCATTGCTATTGTGGCTCCAGATACCAGCCCGCGCGGTGAAAATGTCGCAGATGATGCCAATGGCGCTTATGACTTTGGTTTAGGCGCCGGATTTTATCTTAATGCTACCCAAGCACCCTTTAATACCCACTATCAAATGTATGACTATGTGGTAAAAGAATTGCCAGCCTTTATTGAGCAGCATTTTCCAGTGACAAGCATGCGCAGTATCAGTGGCCACTCTATGGGCGGTCATGGCGCCATTACCATAGGACTTAAAAATCCGCAGCAATATCAATCTATTTCAGCCTTTAGTCCGATCTGTAATCCGATAAATTGCCCTTGGGGGCAAAAGGCTTTTAACGGTTATTTAGGATCAGATCAAACAAGCTGGGCTGAATACGACAGCAGCGAGTTAATGAAAAACTCGATGGTTAAGGTACCTATGCTGGTGGATCAAGGCACTGAAGATAACTTTCTAGTTGAACAACTAAAACCTGAAAGCTTAATTGAAGCCGCTAAAGCTCAGCAATACCCGCTGACCTTACGCATGCAGGAAGGCTATGATCACAGTTATTTCTTTATCAGTAGCTTTATTGAAGATCATTTACGTTTTCACGCAAAGCACTTAATAAAGTAATAAAACCTGAATTCGGTCATAAGCCACCTTGTATTATGACCGAACATAAAAATGGAGTGACTATATTCTCAGTAGTCACTCCATTTTTGTTATCTATTTTTTTAATTCAACTTGTTAGTTAATTTTAAGCCGCCAATTTAGCGAAGTACTTCTTAGAAGCATCTCGAACTTTAGGGGCTAATAAAATAGCTGAGGTCATGGTTGGAATCGCCATTAAAGCATAGGCAGCATCAATAATATTAACGATTTCTTGAATGGTTGCTGTTGCAGCAAACAGTATCGCCAGCAAGAAAAATAATTGATAAAGGCGTAATCTTTTGCGACCAAATAAAAATGCAAAGCACTGACCACCATAAAATGCTTGAGTAAAAATGGTGCTGATACTGAAAAATACCACGCAAAGGATCAGCAAATACGGACCCACGCCAGGCATAGTAACTTCAAAGGCTTGAGCCGATAAATTAACCCCCTCAGCTTCAGTTCCTTGCCACACCCCCGAAATTAAAATGATCATTGCCGTGGCAGTGCACACTAATAAGGTATCAATAGCAGGACCCAGCATGGCCACTAAGCCTTCTTTTACTGGTTCGTTGGTTTTGGCACTACCATGCGCCATTACTTCAGTGCCAATACCCGCTTCATTTGAAAAAGCCGCTCGGCGGATACCGATCAACATGGTGCCCAATATGCCACCACCAACCGAATTAAGTGAAAATGCTTCAGTGATAATAAGCTTAAAATAACTCGGTATATCAGCAATATTGGCAGCAATAACATAAAAAGCGCAGCCCATATAAATGACGATCATTAACGGCACGACTTTAGTGGCCACCGAAGCAATGCGTTTAATCCCGCCTAATATCACGCTGGCAACGATCAGCATAACCACAATCCCTAAGCTTAAATCCACCCAAAAGGTGGATTGATCACTGGGAAAATAGCCAGGTTTAACAATTAACCACTCACGAATAATCTGTACTAATTGATTGGCATTAAACAACGGAAAATTACCAACAAGGCCAACAACACAAAAAAATACCGCTAAAAAGTGCCATTTTTTGCTTAAACCTTGAGTGATTATGTACATGGGCCCCCCCTGCACATCACCATTTTCATCCTTGCCGCGATACATAATAGCTAAGGTACAGGTGAAAAATTTAGTCGCCATTCCCACAATAGCGCTAATCCACATCCAAAAGATGGCCCCCGGTCCACCCACCATAATAGCCACTGCAACACTACCAATATTACCCATACCAACGGTGCCGGCCATGGCACTGGATAACGCCCCTGCGTGGCTAATATGCCCCACAGCGCCTTTATCAGGATATTTACCACGGACAATATTTATAGCGTGGCCAATGTAGCGAAAAGGAATAAAACGTGAATAAATCAGGAAGAAAAGCCCACCACCTACCAGTAAAACCAGCATGTGAGGCCCCCATGCTAAATCAGCCATTTGAGCCGTAATTGAAACCAGAGACATAATAAAAGTTAATTTTTTGTAAATTGTAATTATTGAAAATACGGATAAAAACCACTTTGTGCAATGCTAAATAGGCGTAAACTAACCCTATAAGTAGTGTTTAACAGTAATCATCTAGGATAAAACATGGCAAAAATAGATATTTTAGTGGGCTCAACTCAAGGCGGAACCGAATATGTGGCCGACGATATGGCGGCTCAGCTTAACGAAATAGGCCACCAAACCTGCATTCATTTAGCCGCAAACTTGGATGATCTTGACCCTAAATCACTGTGGATCATTGTCAGTTCAACTCATGGCGCAGGCGATCTTCCAGACAATTTAGCACCCTTTTATCAGCAATTATTGACCTCAAATAGCGATCTAAGCGAGTTAAAATTTGCTTTGTGCGCAATTGGCGACTCAAGTTACGACACTTTTTGTCTTGGGCCTGAAAAAATAATTTCAAGACTCGATCAGCTCGGTGCAAAACAGTTTGTGAATAAGATCCAAATTGATGTTCAAAAGGATCCTGTCCCAGAAGATCCGGCACTAGCTTGGCTTTCAGAGTGGCAATCCTCCATTTAGATCCCCAAAAAGCCAGAGAGCTTGGTTAACATCTTTATTTATACCCACAATAACAACCTATCTTATCCACAAAAAGCAAAATACGATCATAACTTTGTGGATAAGCTATTATTTTTACCGATCATAACGCTGTACAGATCTTAAGGTGATCTGCTCGAAGATCACCCCTGTGGATAACTAGCCGATCTATCCCCAAGTTATATTGAGTTTGATCCTTCATTGATCACAGGATCGTTTTGTCGTTAACCTATGAAAATAAACAAATAAATGAGTTACCCACAGAAAAGTGCGATCCTAATAGTAATAGTAATAAAAAGATCTATTTAAAGATCTTAAGATCTATTAAGCGAAGCCCGTTAGATCGAAACTAGAAAATTGATCATTCCCGAAAAGCAAACCAAGTGCTAAAATACTCGGCTCAAGCAAGCCCTAGATTTGAAATCTAGTTAAATTTTGCAATATCGAATTTACTTTTATCCAAGGTCACAAAATGCATTTTCATGAACGGTTTGATGTAATTGTTGTTGGTGGTGGTCATGCCGGAACTGAAGCTGCCCTAGCAGCGGCAAGAATGGGGTCAAAAACATTATTGTTAACACATAACATTGATACTTTAGGTCAAATGTCTTGTAACCCTGCCATCGGTGGTATTGGAAAAGGTCATTTAGTTAAAGAAATTGATGCTCTTGGTGGTGCAATGGCTACTGCAACAGATTTTGCAGGTATCCAATTTCGAACATTAAATTCCAGTAAGGGCCCAGCAGTCAGAGCGACTCGAGCTCAAGCTGACAGAGCGCTTTACCGTCAAAAAATCCAACAGATTTTACAACACCAGCCTAATTTACGCATTTTCCAACAAGCGGTAGATGACTTAGTTGTTGAAAATAATACAGTAATTGGTGTAGTCACTCAGATGGGACTCGCTTTTGAAGCGCCAAGCGTAGTGTTAACTACAGGCACATTCCTTAGTGGTAAAATCCATATTGGTTTAGAAAATTACAGTGGTGGCCGAGCAGGTGATCCGCCAGCGATTGCCTTAGCAAATCGACTAAAAGAATTGCCAATTCGTGTTGGCCGCTTAAAAACCGGTACCCCACCACGAATTGACGCTAATAGCATTGATTTTTCCAAGATGGCTGAGCAAAAAGGTGATTCACCTTTGCCAGTTATGTCGTTTATTGGTGATGTTAGTCAACACCCTGAGCAAGTATCTTGTTATATCACTCATACCAATGAAAAAACTCACGATATTATTCGTGGAGGTATGGATCGTAGCCCAATGTATTCAGGGGTGATCGAAGGTATTGGACCACGTTATTGTCCATCGATCGAAGATAAAATAAATCGCTTTGCAGATAAATCATCGCATCAGATCTTTATTGAGCCTGAAGGCTTAACCACCAATGAGATCTATCCAAATGGGATCTCAACCAGTTTGCCATTTGATGTGCAATTGAATTTGGTGCGATCGATTCAAGGCATGGAAAATGCTGAAATCATTCGTCCTGGTTACGCTATTGAATATGATTATTTTGATCCAAGAGATTTAAAAAATTCACTTGAAACTAAAAATATCAATGGTTTGTTCTTTGCTGGACAAATTAACGGTACTACCGGTTATGAAGAAGCCGGTGCTCAAGGATTGCTAGCTGGTATGAATGCGTCATTGCAAGTTCAAGGCAAAGAGGCCTGGTGCCCACGCCGTGATCAAGCTTACCTAGGGGTGTTAGTTGATGACTTATCAACCTTAGGTACCAAAGAGCCATACCGTATGTTCACCAGTCGTGCTGAATATCGTTTGCTACTACGTGAAGACAATGCTGATTTGCGCTTGACAGAAAAAGGTCGTGAATTAGGTTTAGTTGATGATCATCGCTGGGCATTATTCAGTGAAAAAATGGAATCGATTGAAACTGAGTTGCAACGTTTACGCAGTAATTGGGTTCATAATAATTCACCTTTGCTTGATGTATTAAACCCAGAGCTTAATACCCCAATTTCTCGTGAAGCATCATTTGAAGATCTACTTCGTCGTCCAGAAATGGATTATAAGAAATTAATGAGTTTAGAAGGTTTTGGACCGGGGATTGAAGATCCACGTGCTGCAGAGCAAGTTCAAATTCAAGTGAAGTATTCTGGTTATATTCAAAGACAGCAAGGTGAAATTGATAAAGCGATTCGTAATGAAACCACAATCTTGCCGCTTGATCTTGATTATCAAGAAGTTCCAGGCCTTTCAAATGAAGTGATCGCTAAGATGAATGAGCATAAACCTGAAACCATTGGTCAAGCATCAAGAATTTCAGGAATGACGCCGGCAGCGATCTCAATCTTGCTGGTTCATCTTAAAAAGCGTGGTTTATTGCGTAAAAGCGCATAAATCCCAGCAAAAAGTTGTCTTTTGACCAATAAGGGAAGCTTTGAGGCTTCCCTTAGTCATTTTCGCCATTCATAATACCCGATGATTTTATTATTCCCATTGCTTTTCGAGGTCACCCAGCGTGCTAGCAACTCAACTTAAAACCTATTTAGCTGAAACAAATATTTCAGCCACAGATACACAGCAAAAACAACTGGTTGATTTTGTTGCCATGCTGAATAAGTGGAATAAAGCCTATAACTTGACCTCGGTTAGAGATCCTGAACAGATGTTAATCCGACATGTGATGGACAGTTTGGTGGTTTCTCCTTATCTTAAGGGGCAACGCTTTATTGATGTCGGAACTGGACCTGGTTTACCAGGGATCCCATTAGCCATTTTAAATCCGGATAAAGAGTTTGTATTACTCGATAGTTTAGGCAAACGGATCCGTTTTCAAAAACAGGTTCAATTTGAATTAAAAATAAATAACATCACTTCAATTGAAAGTCGTGTAGAAGCGTATGAGCCTGAGCAAAAATTTGATGGCGTCATCAGTCGCGCTTTTGCATCAATCGAAGATATGCTCAGCTGGTGCCATCACCTTCCTGCTGCAGATGGTATTTTTTACGCCCTAAAAGGTCAGCTTAGTGATACGGAGTTAGCGACAATTCCTCAGGGTTTTGAAATAGCAGAAACGATAGTGCTTAATGTGCCAAAGTTAGATGAACAAAGACATCTATTAAAGCTGGTTAATAAAAAATAACCATAGCTAATAATTTCTATTATCGGACATCGTAAATCAGTCATTAGGGTGAACTTGTGGGTAAAGTAATTGTCGTTGCCAATCAAAAAGGTGGCGTAGGAAAAACAACAACTTGTGTAAATTTAGCAGCATCACTTGCAGCCACAAAGCGCAAAGTGTTGTTAATTGATCTTGATCCACAAGGTAATGCCACTATGGGCAGTGGCGTCGATAAATACGACGTTGAAAACACCGCTTATGAATTATTAGTCGAAGAAAAGCCCTTCGATGACATAGTGATCAAAAATACCTCAGGTAAATACGATCTGATCGCAGCCAATGGTGATGTTACTGCTGCCGAAATTAAATTAATGGAGTTTTTTGCCCGAGAAATTCGTTTAAAAAATGCCATTGCAGCTGTTAAAGATGATTACGATTACATTTTTATTGATTGCCCGCCTTCATTAAATATGTTGACCGTCAATGCTATGTCAGCTGCTGACTCGGTACTGGTACCAATGCAATGTGAGTATTATGCATTGGAAGGCTTGACCGCCTTAATTGATACCATCACTAAACTGGGGGCTATGGTTAATCCTAGCCTTAGCATCGAAGGGATTTTACGCACCATGTACGATCCGCGAAATCGTTTATCCAATGACGTGTCTGATCAATTAAAACAACATTTTGGTGAAAAAGTGTATCGCACCGTGATCCCCCGTAATATCCGTTTAGCTGAAGCGCCAAGTTTTGGGGCGCCAGCAATGTATTACGATAAATCCAGTGCAGGGGCGAAAGCTTATTTAGCACTGGCTGGTGAAATCATTCGCCGTGCTGAGCAACAAACAGAATCTAAGTAAGTATTAAGTGTAAGGGAATAAAATGACGTTAAAAAAACGCGGTTTAGGAAAAGGCTTAGATGCATTATTGAGTAACAGTAGTGCTGCGAGTCGCAAAGCTGAACTTACACAACCCAAAGCTGAAATCAGTGAGCCACAAGTGGTTACTGAAGATGGTTTACTGATGCTTGATCTCGACTTACTGCAATCAGGTAAATATCAACCTCGTAAAGATATGTCACCTGAAGCACTTGATGAACTGGCTGAGTCGATTCGCTCACAAGGGGTTATTCAACCGATTGTTGTGCGTAAGGTTGATGATACCAAGTATGAGATTATTGCCGGTGAACGCCGCTGGAGAGCCGCTCAAATTGCTCAATTAAACAAAGTACCTTGTATCGTTAAACAGGTTGCTGATGAAGCTGCCGTTGCCATCGCTTTGATTGAGAACATTCAACGTGAAGACTTAAATGCCATGGAAGAAGCCATTGCATTACAACGTTTACTCGAAGAGTTTGAACTGACTCATCAACAAACGGCTGATGCCGTCGGAAAGTCGAGAGCAAGTGTGTCTAATTTATTACGCTTAAACAGTTTAAATGAGCCTGTAAAACGTTTACTGGAATATGGCGATATTGATATGGGTCATGCCAGAGCCTTGCTTGCCATTGAAGGTGAGGAGCAAACTAGCTTAGCTAGATTGGTCGCATCTAAAGAAATGACAGTTCGTGAAACTGAACGATTAGTCAATAAAGCGCTAAATCCGGCTAAAGAGCCTGAAAAAGTAACTCAAGACCATGATGTAAGCCGCTTAGAGCAACAGTTAATTGAACGATTAGGCGCAAAAGTTGCCATTAATCATGGCAGTAAAGGCAAAGGTAAGATTGTAATAAACTACCAAGATCTTGCTGAATTAGATGGTATTCTCAGTAAAATTCACTAAATTCCTCAACAAAATCATTTCAAAGGTAACTTAGTAACAAGGCGTTATTTTAACTTTTAGAATATTTAACGTTAAATCTCGCCTTATATCACTGATTAACCTCTTATCAAAGTTGCAAACAAGGTGTGAAAAGGTATACTTTGCATGCTTTTTTTTCACAACGGATTTATTAATAAACACGTTAATAAATTAGTTGGAAATTAAGCGTTAATGCGGAGATAAAAAATTGAGTAAGGTTTTAGCGCGTCGTGGCCGTTGGTCAGCCTATCGGATAGTGTTGCTACAGGCGGCGATAGCTGGGGGAACTTCAATTTTCTTTTTCGCTCTGTGGGGAGCTCAGTACGGATTTTCTGCTTTAGCAGGAGGTCTCATTGCTGTACTCCCTAATTTTGTATTCGCAACCCTAGCTTTCTCTCATGCGGGAGCTAAAGCATCAAGAAAAGTCGTTTGGTCTTTTTTCTTGGGGGAAGCGGTAAAGTTGCTGCTAACCATTGTATTGTTTTCCATCGCATTTGGTCTGTTGAAAACGTCATTTATGCCGTTATTCATCAGCTATCTGTTGGCATTATTAATACCTTGGACGGCCCCTTTATACTTCAAGCAAAATTAAGTGAGATTAATCATGGCGACAACTGGTGAAGCATTAAATGCTTCCGAGTATATCCAGCATCACCTGACTAATGCGAAAATGTGTTCTGCCGATGGCGGAATCGCTTTTAACTATGCATGTCAAGATGCCGGGTTTTGGACTTGGCACATTGACTCACTTTTGTTTTCAGTAGGTCTTGGGGTTCTATTTTTGTGGGCTTTCTACAAAGTAGGACGAAAAGCAACAACTGGCGTTCCAGGCAAATTTCAATGTTTCGTTGAAATGTGCGTGGAAGGTGTTGATAAAATCGTTAAAGACTCATTCCATGGGCGTAACGCAGTTATCGCACCATTAGGTCTGACTATTTTTGTCTGGGTTTTCCTGATGAATTTAATGGACTTAATTCCGGTTGACTTTGTACCTGAAGCCGCAAACAGATTATTAGGTGTTCCTTACCTTAAAATTGTACCAACAACTGACTTAAACGTAACTCTTGGCTTAGCTTTGAGCGTGTTTGCGTTGATTGTTTTTTACAGTATTAAAGTTAAAGGATTTGGTGGTTTCACAAAAGAAATGACCTTACAACCTTTCAATCATTGGGCACTAATTCCAGTAAACTTAGTATTGGAAACAGTAACCTTGGTTGCGAAGCCGATTTCATTATCGCTTCGTCTGTTTGGTAACCTGTATGCAGGTGAGTTGATCTTTATTCTGATAGCACTGATGCCTTGGTGGGCTCAGTTTGCACTATCAGTGCCTTGGGCTATTTTCCATATTTTGGTTATTGTGCTGCAGGCGTTTATCTTCATGATGCTTACGATTGTATATCTAAGCATGGCACATGAAGAACATTAATTTAATAAAATTAGTTATTTATCGGAGATAAAATGGAAACTGTAATTAGCTTTACAGCAATAGCTGTTGCAATCATGATTGGCTTAGCAGCGCTAGGTACTGGTATTGGTTTTGCTATCTTAGGCGGCAAGTTCTTAGAAGCTTCTGCTCGTCAACCAGAACTAGCTCCAGCATTACAAACTAAAATGTTCATCGTAGCTGGTCTACTTGATGCGATCTCAATGATTGCAGTTGGTGTTGCATTATTCTTCGTATTCGCTAACCCATTCGTAGGTCAGTTACAGGCTGTTGGTTAATCGTCCCTCTTAGTAAGGAGTTGTCGTTATGAGTATTAACGCTACCCTGCTAGGCCAAGCGATTTCTTTTGCTCTCTTCGTGTGGTTTTGCATGAAGTTTGTATGGCCACCATTGATGAACGCTATCGAAGAACGCCAGAAGAAAATTGCCGATGGACTAGCTGATGCAGGACGTGCTGCAAAAGATCTAGAGTTGGCTCAAGCGAAAGCAAATGAGCAACTAAAAGAAGCGAAGGCGACTGCTAACGAAATTATTGAGCAAGCTAATAAGCGCAAAGCTCAAATAGTTGAAGAAGCAAAAATGGAAGCTGATACAGAGCGTGCGAAAATCATTGCTCAAGGTCAAGCTGAAATTGAAAACGAACGTAATCGCGTTAAAGATGACTTGCGTAAGCAAGTTGCTACTCTTGCCATCACTGGTGCAGAGAAGATTCTTCAACGTTCGATTGACCCAGAAGCTCACAGTGACATAGTTAATAAACTTGTTGCTGAAATTTAATTAAGGAAGCGGAGTTATGGCTGAAATAAGCACCATTGCTCGTCCTTATGCAAAGGCAGCTTTTGATTTTGCTGTTGAGCACAAAGCAATTGAAGCTTGGGCAGAAATGCTTAACTTCGCGGCATTGGTAAGTGAAAACGAATCAATTAAGCCGTTGCTAGGTGGCTCATTAGCGAGTGCCAAGCTTGCATCATTATTCATAGAAATATGTGGTGATCAAGTGAACGCGCAAGGTCAAAACCTTTTGAAGGTTATGGCCGAAAACGGTCGTTTAGAGATACTACCTACAGTATCGCTACTTTTTGCTGAATATCGCAATGAGTGGGCAAAAGAAGTTGAAGCCGATGTTGTTTCAGCGACTGAGCTAAGCTCTGAGCAACAAACGCAAATTAGTGTTTCTCTTGAGAAACGTCTCGCACGCAAAGTAAAGCTGAATTGTAGCGTAGATGCATCACTGATTGGTGGTGTAATTATTAAATCAGGCGACTTAGTCATTGACGGCTCTGTTAGCGGTAATTTATCGCGCTTGTCTGATAAGCTACAATCGTAATTGGGAGTTTGAGCATGCAACTGAATTCCACTGAAATCAGCGATCTGATTAAGCAGCGGATCGAGCAGTTCGACGTCGTTAGTGAAGCTCGCAACGAAGGTACAATCGTTGCAGTAAGTGACGGCATCATTCGCATTCATGGCCTAGCCGATGTAATGCAAGGTGAAATGATCGAACTGCCTGGTGGCCGTTTTGCAATCGCGTTGAACTTAGAACGTGATTCTGTCGGTGCCGTAGTAATGGGTCCTTATGCTAATTTAGCAGAAGGCGCAAAAGTTAAGACCACTGGTCGTATTCTTGAAGTACCAGTAGGTCGTGGTTTATTAGGCCGCGTTGTTAACACTCTTGGTGAGCCAATTGACGGAAAAGGACCTATCGACAACGATGGTTTCTCTCCTGTTGAAGTAATTGCTCCTGGTGTTATTGAACGTCAGTCAGTAGATCAACCTATCCAAACTGGTTATAAAGCCGTTGATTCAATGATCCCAATCGGTCGTGGACAACGTGAATTGATCATTGGTGACCGTCAGACTGGTAAAACAGCGATGGCTATTGATGCAATTATCAACCAGAAAGATTCAGGCATTAAATGTGTATACGTAGCTGTAGGGCAAAAAGCTTCTACAATCGCTAACGTGGTACGTAAGCTTGAAGAGCACGGTGCATTAGCTAACACTATCGTTGTAGTTGCAACAGCTTCTGAAGCTGCAGCATTACAATACTTAGCACCTTACTCAGGTTGTTCTATGGGTGAATACTTCCGTGACCGCGGTGAAGATTCTTTAATCGTATATGATGATCTATCTAAGCAAGCAGTTGCTTACCGTCAGATCTCGCTACTATTGAAGCGTCCACCAGGACGTGAAGCATACCCAGGTGATGTATTCTATCTACATTCTCGTTTATTAGAGCGTGCTTCACGTGTAAACGAGCACTATGTAGAAAAGTTCACTAACGGTGAAGTAAAAGGTCAAACCGGTTCTTTAACTGCGTTACCTATTATTGAAACCCAAGCTGGTGACGTATCTGCATTCGTACCGACCAACGTAATTTCTATTACAGATGGTCAGATCTTCCTTGAGACTGACTTGTTTAACTCAGGACTACGTCCTGCTGTTAACCCAGGTATTTCTGTTTCTCGTGTTGGTGGTGCGGCTCAGACTAAGATCATCAAGAAACTGTCTGGTGGTATTCGTACCGCGTTAGCACAGTATCGAGAGCTTGCTGCGTTCTCACAATTTGCATCTGACTTAGATGATGCAACTCGTGCTCAACTTGAGCATGGTGAGCGTGTTACCGAACTTATGAAGCAAAAGCAATATGCTCCAATGAGCGTTGCTGATCAAGCTATCTCAATCTTCTCAGCTGAAAAAGGCTACTTGAAGACTGTAGAATTAAGTAAAATCGGTAGCTTTGAAGCCGCTCTGCTTTCATATATGAACAGCGAACATGCTGAGCTTATTAAAACTATCAATGCAACTGGCAACTACAATGCAGACATTGAAAGTGAATTAAAAGCGGGCATGGACAAGTTCATTGAAACCCAAACCTGGTAATGAATAGAGGTGTCGTAAGACACCTCCGGTCCAGAATTGGAGAGTAAAGATGGCCAACGCTAAAGAGATTAAAACCAAGATCGCGAGTGTTAAAAACACTCAGAAGATCACTTCTGCTATGGAAATGGTTGCAGCCAGCAAAATGCGTAAAGCGCAGGAACGCATGGCTTCAAGTCGTCCATATGCAGAGCATATGCGTCAGGTGATCGGTCACGTTGCGCAAGGTACTCTTGAATATAAACATCCATATTTGGAAGTGAGAGATGCCAAGCGGGTTGGTTACATTGTTGTGTCAACCGACCGTGGCCTTTGTGGTGGTTTGAACGTTAACCTTTTCAAAAAGGTTGTGTCAGACGTGAAGAGCTGGAAAGACCAAGGGGCAGATGTTGAATTTTGTCCTATTGGTGCACGAAGTGTGCAGTTCTTCAAAAGCTTTGGTGGAGAAATCTCTGCCCATGCATCTGGTTTAGGCGATGCGCCTAAATTAGCCGATTTAATCGGTACCGTACGTGTGATGCTACAAGCTTACAACGAAGGTAAATTGGATCGTTTGTTTATTGTGTTCAACAAATTCGTTAACACAATGACTCAAACTCCTGTGATCGAGCAGCTGCTACCTTTGCCTAAGTCAGAAGAAGAAGTAGCTAAGTATCCTTGGGATTATATTTACGAGCCAGATCCAAAAGAAATTTTGGAAGTATTACTGACTCGCTATGTAGAGTCTCAAGTTTATCAAGGTGTTGTTGAGAATATTGCCTCTGAGCAAGCTGCCAGAATGGTAGCGATGAAGGCGGCAACAGACAACGCTGGCGAACTGATCAATGATCTGCAATTAGTCTACAACAAGGCACGACAAGCTGCGATTACGCAAGAATTGTCGGAAATTGTTGCAGGTGCTGCAGCGGTTTAGGTTAGGTAACGAAAACAAGTTTAGAGGATTAATCATGAGCACAGGTACTGTTGTCCAAGTAATTGGCGCGGTTGTGGACGTAGAGTTTCCACAAGATGCTGTACCTCAGGTATATGACGCTCTGAAGATCACAGGTGAAGGCGACTGTAATGGTTTGGTGCTGGAAGTTCAGCAACAACTAGGTGGTGGTGTTGTTCGTGCCATCGCTATGGGTTCTTCTGATGGTCTGCGTCGTGGTCTAGAGGTAGCAAACTCAGGTTCACCAATTTCTGTTCCGGTAGGGGTTGCAACCCTTGGCCGTATCATGAATGTATTGGGCGAGCCTATTGATGAATGTGGCGAAATTGGTGAAGAAGAGCGTTATGAAATTCACCGTGAAGCTCCTTCATATGAAGATCAATCAAGCTCAACTGAACTTTTAGAGACTGGTATCAAGGTTATTGACCTTGTATGTCCATTCGCTAAGGGTGGTAAAGTTGGTTTATTTGGTGGTGCTGGTGTTGGTAAAACCGTCAACATGATGGAATTAATCAACAACATCGCAAAAGCACACTCAGGTCTTTCTGTATTCGCTGGTGTTGGTGAGCGTACTCGTGAGGGTAACGACTTCTACTACGAAATGAAAGATTCTGGCGTACTCGACAAAGTAGCCATGGTTTATGGCCAAATGAACGAGCCTCCAGGTAACCGTTTACGTGTTGCATTGTCTGGTTTGACAATGGCTGAGAAATTCCGTGACGAAGGTCGTGACGTACTGTTATTTGTTGATAACATCTACCGTTATACCTTAGCCGGTACTGAAGTATCTGCACTGTTAGGTCGTATGCCTTCTGCAGTAGGTTACCAACCAACACTAGCTGAAGAAATGGGTGTTCTACAAGAACGTATTACTTCAACTAAGTCTGGTTCTATTACCTCTGTACAAGCGGTATATGTACCTGCGGATGACTTAACCGATCCGTCACCAGCAACAACCTTCGCTCACTTAGATGCGACTGTTGTACTGTCTCGTAACATTGCATCGCTAGGTATTTACCCTGCGGTTGACCCATTGGATTCGACTTCACGTCAATTAGATCCATTAGTAGTTGGTCAAGAGCATTATGATGTTGCGAACGGCGTTCAAACTGTACTTCAGCGCTACAAAGAGCTGAAAGATATTATTGCGATCCTAGGTATGGATGAATTATCTGATGAAGATAAAACAACTGTATTCCGTGCTCGTAAGATTGAAAAATATCTTTCACAGCCTTTCTTCGTTGCTGAAGTATTTACAGGTTCTCCAGGTAAATACGTTTCTCTTAAAGACACCATCCGTGGCTTTAAGGGTATCTTGAATGGTGAGTTCGATCACATTCCTGAGCAAGCGTTCTACATGGTTGGTTCAATCGACGAAGCTGTCGAGAAAGCTAACAAAGCAAAATAACTGAGCATTAGCTTAGTATTTTAGGAGAACTTGATGGCAGCCATGACAGTCCAACTTGATATAGTAAGTGCTGAAAACAGCATGTTCAGCGGTGAAGTAAGCTTCTTAGAAGTGAGCGGCACCGAGGGTGAGTTAGGCATTATGCCTAACCATGCTCCATTACTTACTAGAATCAAACCTGGCATGGCGCGCATGATCAAGCAAGATGGTAGTGAAGAAGTGATGTATCTTTCAGGTGGAATCCTGGAAGTACAACCTGCTTCAATCTCTGTTCTTGCTGACGTCGCTTTGCGTGCCGATGATATTGATGAGCAAGCTGCATTAGAAGCTAAGCAAAAGGCTGAAGCGAATATCGCTAATGCTGGTGCTGACTTTGATTATGAAGCTGCAACAATTGAATTAGCTAAATCATTAGCTCAACTTCGTGTTGTTGAAACCATCAAAAAGAACATTGCCAGATAAAGGTTATTGTTTTGAAAAGGCGACCCTAGGGTCGCCTTTTTTGTATCTAGAATTTGAATCAATTGCATCATAATAGTCGTGCTTATACGCCAATTTTTGACTAATAGTGTAATAATTTCCATGCTGATTTCCTGTCCCCCACAATCTAGGTTAAAATCAGCGTCAATAAACTGCATTAGCCAAAATTGAAAACTTGTATAAAGGAATCCCGATGTCATTAAATGTTGTAATTTTAGCTGCTGGTAAAGGAACACGGATGCGTTCAGACTTGCCAAAGGTACTGCACCCTATTGCCCACAAAAGCATGGTGCAACATGTTATTGATACTGCAAACTCATTAGGCTCAAACGCTATTCAATTGGTTTATGGCTATGGCGCAGACAAGCTGCAAGCTTCTTTAGGTGAGCAAGCGGTTAATTGGGTATTGCAAGCTGAGCAATTAGGTACAGGCCACGCCGTCGCGCAAGCCAATCCAAACATTAACGATGATGACACTGTGCTGATTTTATATGGGGATGTGCCGTTAATTCAGCAGTCTACCTTAGAAAGCCTACTTGCTGCTCGCCCTGAAAATGGTTTAGCAATATTAACAGTTAATTTAGCTAACCCAAGCGGTTATGGCCGTATCGTGCGCGAAGGTGGCAAGGTTGTTGGTATTATTGAGCAAAAAGATGCTAATGCTGAGCAACTACTTATCAATGAAGTGAATACCGGCATTATGGCGGTACCTGGTAAGCAATTAAAAGCGTGGCTAGGGCGTCTTTCAAACAGTAATGCCCAAGGTGAGTATTACCTAACCGATATTATTGCTATGGCCCACGAAGATGGAGTGGCAATTGATACCGCGCAGCCACAATCAGCAGTGGAAGTTGAAGGCGCTAATAACCGCGTTCAGTTAGCGCAATTAGAACGTGCTTATCAAGCCCGTGAAGCTGAAGCGTTAATGCTGGCTGGCGCAAATTTACGTGATCCTAGCCGTATCGATATCCGCGGTGATGTGACCGTGGGTATGGACGTGATGATTGATGTTAATGTCATCTTTAATGGCAAAGTGACTTTAGGTAACAATGTCACTATTGGCGCAGGCGCGATATTAACTGACTGCGTTATCGCTGATAATGCTGAAATTAAGCCTTACTCAATCGTTGAAGGGGCAAAGCTTGGAGTTGCAGCCAGTGCTGGACCATTTGCTCGTTTACGTACAGGCGCTGAGCTAAAAGATAATGCCCATATTGGCAACTTTGTTGAAATGAAAAAGGCAGTGTTAGGTGAAGGCTCTAAAGCTGGCCATTTGGCTTATTTAGGCGATGCCAATATTGGTGCAGGGGTTAACATTGGTGCAGGTACTATTACCTGTAACTATGATGGTGCGAATAAATTCTTAACCACCATAGAAGATGGCGTATTTGTGGGGAGTGATACTCAATTAATTGCCCCAGTGACCATAGGTAAAAATGCCACTTTGGGTGCTGGTTCAACAATTGCTAAAGATGTCGCTGAAGGCGAGTTAGTTATTACTCGTGTTAAACAGCGCCATATCAGTGGTTGGGCAAGACCAGTTAAAAAAGCCAAATAAACTAAAAAACGATTAAATATCAAACGACAAGCATAGTTGCTTGTCGTTTTTTTTTACATAAAAAACACAAAGGTAAAGGCAATGTAAATAAACTTTAATAATAATCATTCTCATTTATAGTTGCGCCACATAAATACACAATTGCGAAACTTTAGAGGGTGAAGATGTTAACAAAGCTATCTTGTTTGTCACTTGCGGTAACGAGTGCAATTTTATCAATGTCTGTTATAGCAGAAGAGCAGAGCCATACCAATCAAGCCAGCTCTCCAGGTATCGAGCATATTGAAGTCACAGGTAGACAATTCAATGACTATAAAGTCGGTACGGCATCTGGCGCAATGCGCGGTGATATTAGCATTTTAGATACCCCTCAATCAGTTACCGTCATTCCTGATTTTATTACCGACGAGCAATTAGCCACGAATTTATCAGAAGTGCTAGTTAATGACTCCAGTGTGACTGGCGGCAGTGAAAAGTGGAATCGTCAGGTATTTAACCTTCGCGGTTTTGAGCTATCTTCAGGCTCAGGTTTCTTGATTAATGGTCAGCAGCAGTGGTCTCACTATGTACAGCCAATCGAAACATTACAGCAAGTTGAAGTGTTAAAAGGGCCTTCAAGCATGTTGTACGGTCAGTCAGGTCCCGGTGGACTGATTAATATGGTTACCAAAAAATCGACTTATGATTCAATGATCGATATCGGTTTTGACATTGATGAGCATGGTTCTACTCGTTTGCAACTTGATGCGGGTGGCAGTTTGAATGAAGCGCAAACGCTGCGCTATCGCACCGTGCTGGTGAAACAAGATACCCAGTATTGGCGAGAGTACCGCGATGACTCTAATCAAGAACGAGATCGTTGGTTAGGCTATTTAAATGTAGAGTTTGATGTCACTGATGATTTGTTGTTGTCGGTTAAATATGACCATACCCAAGACAAAACCGGAATCGATCGTGGTGGTTGGTTAGATGCTGATGGAGAACTTATTGGTGGACGTGACACGATTTGGGATATGCCTTGGGCATTTACCGATAACACCATTAGTAATTTAGGTGCTGAATTAACTTATCATTTAACTGATGATTGGAAAATTAAAGCTGGTTATAACGACCAACAATTTAACCGTCAGCGTTTAGATTCATCGCCAAGCCTATGTGCTGCATGTGGTGATGATCCGCTAACAGATGGCTACTATATCAGTCCATTTGATCGTTATGATGATTGGCAGCATAAGACTGGCTTTGTTGATTTAACGGGTAATTTTCAAACTGGTAATTTAGGTCATCAATTGTTAATTGGCGCCAATATGCTTGATTATTATTACGGTCAGCTCAAAGAATCTGGCGACAAATATCAAGTTGTGATGCCTGGGCTGCCCATGCCTAACCCTCAACTTGATTATCGTAATGATGACACTAAATCTGAAAGTGAATACAAGCATTACGGCTTTTATATTCAAGATTTAATAACAATCAATGACTCATGGAAAGCGCTGGCTGGTATGCGTTATGACGAGCAAAAGAAAGAAGGTGCTGGTAACAATAGCTATGCAGTGTCACCTAAGTTTGGGCTTATTTACTCGCCAGTAGAAAGCGCAAGCATTTACCTTAATTATTCAAAAAGCTTCACACCACAAGGTATGGTTAACGATATTAATGATCTTAATGACCAAATGAACCTTGATCCTGAATACGGCGAACAGTATGAACTTGGTGCCAAGTGGGAGCTATTTGACGGCAGTTTATTGCTGACTGGCGCTGTATTTGATATCACAGTGAATAATGTCACAGTAAAAGAGCAGATTGAAAACTCTGAGCAAACCATTACCACTCAATCAGGTGAGCAGCGCCATCGAGGTTTTGAAATAGGTTCACAAGGCCAGATAAGCGATAAATGGTTTATGACCGGTTCAATGATGTATTTAGATGCAGAGTATATCCGCCCAGATCAAGATAGCTTGAATGGCAAAACCCCAGTAGATGCGCCTGAATTATCGGCGAATATCTGGACTCGTTACGAAATGACCCAAGACTTAGCCTTTAATTTCGGGGCAATATATGTTGGCGAACGTTTTGCTAATACCAGTAATGCCATTGTAAAAGACGACTATGTTCGTTTTGACTTAGGTGCTGCCTATTCAATGCCGGTAATGGGAAGCGATATTAGCGTACGCATGAATATCAAAAACCTATTTGATACCGACTATCTTGATGGTGGTTCAGAAACTGATGTCACCGTTGGAGAGGGACGGAACTTTAGCTTAGCATTTGAAGCAAAATTCTAAGTATTAATAAGGCATTAAGTAAAGAGACTGTAACTAATTTTGT
>NZ_JBFRKH010000030.1:0-24712 GCF_041469265.1 Shewanella sp. 10N.286.51.B2 | reverse complement strand
CAAAATTAGTTACAGCCTCCTTATTTTCTCTCACCCAACATATTTTCAGCACCTACTTATTTTATTTTCTTATTCAAAAAATATCAGTCAGGTTATTTGCGACTTAATAGATCTTTTGTTACAACGAGAACCGTCGACTGCACCATTACACCATTATTTTCATGAGAGACAACCACATAATCATCAAGCTCATTTAGCAAAACAACTTTCAAAGGTTTTTCAGAATAAGGGAATTTTAGATATACATATTTACGTAATTTCTTATCAGAATAATCTTTATGATTACCAAATAAATCAAAAGAAGCTGAGTTAATTAATTTTTCAAGAGCAAATTGGGAGTAGTTAATCAGATTGGACGCATTATCCGATGACCAGCTATTCTCACCTGATATAGGGAGTGATTTGCCATTAAAAAAATAATAATCTTTAGTCGATTGAATATCCGATATTGGATCAATAATTCTAACTGTAAGTCTAAATTCAATTTGAGCTAAATTATCAGAATCTAAGATAAGCTTAGCTGATGGTAACAGAATTAAATTTGGTGACACTGTATCATTTACAATCTTAAGTTCTCTATCAAAAACCTGATTTTGGATAATATCTGTTAATACTTCATCAAACTTTACACTCAATGTTTCATTTTCATTGTCAAATGAAACTGAATTACTTAATTGATCGACTAAGATTCCCAATATACCAAAATGGTTTGATAAATTACTTCTACCAGAAAGAAATACTTGGCTATCAGCTACTAAATAATCACCAGCGGGTATTTCCGTGGTTGTAGATATAGTAGCCGAAGAAGATTGGATTTTTACAGAGCCAGAATATTCAGGGACAATAATAGGCTCATAATGTGTCGCACAGCCAGAAATTCAAAGAAAACAAATAAAGGCAAAAAACCTTTTTATAAACGTATAAATAATATTCATAATAACCTAATATTTGTATTGTGCGCATGCACATTTAATAAACCAAATACTTAAACTTTACTAAAGCAAAGCTATTGATTAGTAAGCACTCTATCAGAGTCCTGTTGGATAAACGAGTATCTATATTTGGAACTGATCAATTGTGATGAAGGTCTATATCATTGCTTCATCTACAAAGTTCTTTTGGATTAAGATTTTAAACCTAGAAAATACCGAATTAGTTGGCAGTTAAACAACCATCACAATGATTAAAAAACAAAAAAGCTCAGAGAATACCTCTGAGCTTTTAAATTTAACCAGCAAAATAAACCGATATTTTAATCAAACTATCGGTTGAAACGCTGTTAGCGAATCTAACATCGCACTGTTGCCCAAACCTTGTCTTGGTGCCACCATATTGAACTGGCCTTGTTCACCATGCAGTGCCATGTAGTTAAGCAACACCGTATCCACCAGCAAGTTCACGTTATTTGCCGATGGGGCTGATGCGGTATCCACTGAGGCATCAGAGCGCATAAAGCCGATTTGTTGGTTTTGTGCCATTTGATCAGCACTTGCGCCCATCAATTGTGGCTTACCCGCTGGGTTATACACCAAGAAGAAAGATGCACCTGTAGATGAGTTATCTCCCGTCCATTCGCCCTTGCCTCGTCCTTCCATTGAGTCATCGATGCGGCCATTACTGGCAACCGAGCCATCACTGAATACATACATCATCAAAGGTTGATTGCGACGAGCGGCATATTCCAAACATGCGCCCATACAACGCCCTGCGCGTAAATCTCGTAACTCACCGGTACCACGCTCACCAGTGTGATAGTCAAAACCACCCATAGTGACAGTGCCAGCACCAGAGAATCCATTAACGACCAGTTTCATAATAGAAGCGGTTTTTTGGAACTCTGATTCTGAATCAAATTCATTAATGGTAAAAATACCGCTTGGGCCCACAATGTCAGGATCTAACACAGGGTTAAGTGTCGAAGGATCACCAAAACGATCGGCTAAATCAGCACTTTTCACATAACCACAATTGACTAAGTCTTTAATCACATCATCACGAGTTACTTTAGTGTTCACCGAAGCCATTTTCTGGGCGCTAATGCGCTGGATGCTTTCCATTACGGTTACGGCATCGCGCTGAGATAACAAGTTAAACAAATCACCCACATCCACAAGCCCAGTCACATCAGACGGTCGATCGATTTTAGTTGGTCGCATGCTCAAATCGACAAAATTAGCCGCTGCCATTGAGTTGCCACCAGAGTCAGTGCTGCGCGAGCCAATGAGTGGCATCAGCGAGCCGTTAGCACCAGCCGCCGCAATAGCATACATAGGATTATGTGGGTTATTACCTGTATCGTTATCAGAACGACAAGGGATCACCGCACCATTAATCCGTGATGCGGTATCGGCTGAAACCTTTTCCAATATGCCACGTAAAAACGCTGAATCAGAGTGGAACGCGAGCCCTAAATCAGTGTTAATAAAATCAGACATACCAACATCAGGGTTTGCAATCGATGGTGCCATATCACCAGGTAAACCCAGCTTGTTATAGCCAGCTGTCGATAAGAAATCTTGCTGACCACCTGCGCCACCAACCAGCACATTTGAGCCAGCAATATTGGCGCCGCCCGCTAAATCGAAACTAATAAACGGAATTTTACCCGCCCCTTGTACGCTAATACCGCATGAGTCTCGCAGTGCTTCTAGGTCAGAAGACAACGCAGCATTGGCTTGGTTTGGGTTAGCAAACATGCTCATTAATGATAAACCCGCGACCGCTTGGCCACCTTTTGCCAGGCCCGTTGAGATAAACTCACGCCGAGTCATGGGTTTACGATGATCGGAAAACAATAAAGGACTGTCAGGGTGAAGATGAGTACGTTTAGTCATGTTGAAGTCCTTTTAAACTCTTTTTTGCCGCCGCTTGATTGTCGATATTCAATATTGGAAACGTGGTGATCTGTGTGGGTATTTTTATCATCATTACGCTCCTATTGAATCAACATCACAGCACTTGCCAACACTGCTGCACATGAGGCTTTAGCAATAGTTTGGGTTCGCTCTGCATTACAGTTTGTGCCACACACAGACAAATTACTGACTAGTGAATCCAGCTCGTTATAAACCAAGTTAGCATCAGGCTGACTCGATAAATTCAGCGGCATAAGTTGACCAATTAACGGGTTGAGCAAGTTAGGTCTTTCTGCGCTGCTTAATGCCACGTTTGGCTCTTGCGTGAAGTCAATATCAGGGAACCAAGCGCTGCGTAAGCTATCGTCATCAATGGCGACATCGCAATAGGCAATTGCCAGTTGCGTCACCCCCATTTGCTGTGCAGAAATAAAGGTATCGATATTTTCGACACTCGGCAGTTGGCTTTTTACTAGCCCATAGGTATCAAACACTTTGGTTGTTTGCTGAGGTACACCAGTTAACTCACTCATTGAGTGGTTAATTTCAGCAAAGTTTCTTAAGCCTATTTGCGCGGTTTCGGTATTTGCTGGTAACTCATCAGGTGTGATTATCACGCCAGGCACAACCACATTTTCATGTTCACCGATTTGCTCAAAAGTGAGGAAAAACTCATCCTGACTGGCACCTTTTTCGAGACCAATAATAGTGCCTAATGCAGACAGCGACATAGGTTCAGCTAACGCCTGACCGCTTTCAATGGCTAAATCGACGTTGGAATAAGCTTGTCCTTGGGCACTTTCTTTACCATTAATCCCGATACGAACTGAACGCATATCAAATGCTTCAGCCACTGGCGTACCATCGATATTCACCAATGAAGCGCCAGTAAATAAATAGCTGTAATTATCAAATTGGCTGACTTCAAACATCACATAGGTATTGGGTAAATCAATTAAATGACTTACCGAGAACAGCAAGAAGAATTTCTCACCTACACCAACATCATAGTTCTGGCTGATTTGTTCTTGCTCTAGTACGCGGTTATAAATCGCCAACAAACGAATATCACCCTGCCAGACATGTTGGTTTGAAGCCTCTCGTCCTAAAATCAACGCAAAGCTGTCATCCCAAGATGCCAACGGCGCAATATCTTCATCAGCCACTTCAATTAAGTTGCCATTGACGTAAATTTTTCGCCCTTCTGTAGCGTTATAAGTTAATACCACATGCTGCAGTGTCGCTTGCAACACTTCATCGGCATTTGGCGTACTTAAGGCTGGTTCGCCATTGGTGCTTGAAGCTTCAGTGCGCAGCATAAAGTCATAGTTATATTGGCTCTGGCCTAATGTGAAGTTACGTGCATCATCACCTGCTGAATAAGTGACGATTCTTGCAGGCCCTTCTTGGGTGACATTATTTGGTGTTACCCAAGCTTCAACTGAAAACTCACCAGTAGAGGTGATTAAATCATGGAGTTTCTTACTGTTGGCGGTACTGGCCTGCGCTTTACCATTAGTAAAAGATAAGCCCCAACTGCCGAGCCATTCAACATCACCCGTCAGCGATAAATTCGCTTCTGGCGCGATACCAGAGGTATCGTATGCAGTAGAACCCTCGCCAGTTTTGAACTGGTATAAGGCAATGACATCCGTTTCAAATCGACCACCACTTGAAGCGGTAATACCATCCGTTAACCGTAGTGATTTAGACACCACCATTTCTGGTGAAATTTCATCGACAGCAATTGCATCACTCATCGCTGTCACTGCAGCAAGCATTTCATTGCTATTTTCTTGGCAATTTGTCCAACAGTTATGAAACTCACTGCCTAAACGAACCACTAATCTAGACTGAGATGGCTCATCGATGTTGATGACATTTTTAGCCGACTCGTAAGCTTGAGTTATATCGTTACTTGCAAAGAAAGGTGACTGAGCAAAAGTCGCTCCTTCGTTATGACAATCAACGCAGTACTGACTAACAATGGGGTAAACATGTTGGCTAAATAGCGCACTGTCATCTGGGAAACTTTTGCTTGAACCTGGCTCTCGAATGACTGGCGCAGTTAACTCAATTGTATTGGCGCTACTGACCCGTTCATCTGACCACAATTTGATCCACGAAGTCATGGTTTCACCACAGGCACTATCGCTGTCTAGCCAACAATTATGGCCACCAGCCACTTTTTCAACTAAGCGAGATGAAGCTGGATCAGTTAAATCAACCAGCGGATTAGTCGCAGCATACGCGTCGTTAACGTCTTCTCGACTGGCAAAATATGGCGCTTGATTACCTTCAGTATGACAGGCTCCACAGCGATTTTGAGTTGAGATATTGTCCCACAATGAGACTTTATATTTTTGAATGTCTTCAGTGGCAGGTGCAGGACCTGTATACACGCCAGAGTCTGGTTCTTGCTGTTGAGGCGGATTACTTTCTACGTCACCGCCGCCACATGCAGTGAGGGTTAAACATAAACTCAGCACCGAGAGGCTAGATAAGGTTTTTTGAGATAATTTCACCGTTACTCTCCCATGCAGTAGTTGCCAACTTCAGCGAATACACGCTTAAGTTGATATGAGTTTTGTTGAAAAGACTCAGTGGTCGCCGCAATTTGGTTAATATCCTCATTGGACTCTGCATCTCGTAAGCACACGGTTTTAAATACTTTCTTTACTTGGCATTGAGCGAAAGCTTGGCTATTAGCAAACTCCTCACCTAATGACTTAGCACCAAAGCCTTTACCTTCAAGGGTTTCATCCCAGCCAAGCTTTTGGTTAACCCCCTCACGCCAATAGTTATGCCATTCATCATCTTCAGTGACATAACCGTAAGGGAAACTGGTCGAGTTAATATGGTATTTACCTTGCACCCTGGTGCCTGTATCGGGATCAACTTGGCCACTTTGGTTGTAAGCAATAGCCCCATTATCACCAACCGGATCGGCTTCAAGGTTAAAATCATATTGATAAAATGCAAACGCTTGAGCTAATGGATCCATGCCACTGTGGCAACCTAAACAGTTATTGATAAATAAGCGACTATCGCCACCAGGGCTGCGGCTAACATCTTGGCGGATTCTATCGGGTGAACGGGTATTATCTTTTAGGGGCTCTAAATCAGTGCACAAATGATTCATTAAGGTAAAACGCACCATGGCTCTGTTTGTACCTAAATAAAAGAATGCTTTGGCAGCCGCTCTACTGGTTAGAACGCCTGCTGTAGCATCACTTGGCAAACCATTTAAGCTAGACTGACTGGTTCGCTCCAAGCCATCTTTTAAATCAATAAACTGATCTTCTAATGATTGGTAATGTTGGTTATTACTGGTGCTATAGGCTGGTAAATTAAGGCTGTTCTTCCCCACATACACCATATCGGCTTGCAGTACCTGCCTGAAATCAACGTCATCTCGTACCGCACCAATTACAGTTGCACTGTAATCATTTAGTGGTGCAAAACTGTCTTGATCGATATTAGTCCAGGGGGTGGCGAACAATTTTAAAGTCGTGGAATAAAAAGCTGGGGTTTCCATTGCTAAATAAGCCGCTTCTATCGGTTTACTATCGTCGAGTAATTGCGCTATATCATTGAGGGTTTGTTCAGATGCGGGAACACCGGCGATACGATCATGTAATTGCTTTGCTTGCTCTAACGTCCCAGCATGAGACAAAGGAGCAAAAACAATTATTGAACCTAGTGTTAATTTATGCAAAAAGGCTCGGGTTTTATTCAGTCTTAATTGCGTTCTTAGCACATTGAATTTATTTGAAAATCGTTGACTTTTCACCGTACAAAGTTGCCTCTTCATACTGTCTCCTTGTCGTTATTTCAGCCAACAAACGCCTTAAGCAGCAGAGTTATAAAAACGCAGACAATGATAAGTATTTCGGGAATCATAAAGCTTGTTGTTTTTATTTTTGTTAACTTTATTTTTTACTTGGCAAAATAATTTTTATTAAAAAGTATTGAAACACTGAGACTAGGCGGCAATAATGTCAAGAGTTATTACGTTTTAACCATGTAACGATAACAATAATAACAATTATATATATAAGGGTAATAAATGAAGCCATTTTTCGGCTTAAAGGGATTAGGCCGTAAAACTTTTGACAATAAAGTTTTAGGCTATAAAGCTTTTAGTTATCAAGCATTAATGGCGTTTCTTCTTGTTAGCGGTTGTAACACGGATACCGCGCTTAAGGATGAACAGCCTGATCCTGTTTTAGTTGAATACCCTGTGGTTTACATTCAGCGCGATCTCATTACCCAGCCCAGTGATGACAACCCAGAATCCGCTAGTTTTCAAAGTAGAAACCCAAGCCAATTTAATCCTGGCGCACAATTATTTGTAAAACGAAATGCGTTTACTGACTCACCCGTTACCAATATCACCGCCGAACTTTTTGCCGATTTAATCACCGAAGATCCTGACACTATCCAACGCATAGATATTCGTGATTTATCAGTCTCTGATGATGGTCAACAATTTTTAGTCTCTATTCGCGCGCCAGAAATTGCTGATGCCGACGAAGATGAACAACCAAGTTGGAATATATGGCGTTACCAATTATCTGACCAATCACTGACCCGATTAATAGACAGTGATACGACTGCCGAACAAGGTGATGACTTGATGGCATCCTTTCTCCCTGATGGACGGATTATATTTGCCTCAACCCGCCAGCGCTTATCACGAGCCATTTTACTCGATGAAGGTAAACCGCAATACACCGCTCTCGATGAAAGCCGCGATAACGAAACGTTCAACATCCATTTAATGAACGATGATGGTAGCGGTATTGAGCAACTAACCTTCAATCTTAGTCATGATTTCTACCCACTGGTATTGCAAGATGGACAAATCCTCTATAGCCGTTGGGATGACATGGGTAGCGACCATGGTATTAACCTCTACAAAATGAATCCAGATGGCACTGAGAATGAATTAATGTTCGGCTGGCATTCTCATCAAATGACTCTCGATGAGCAAGATGAACAAATTGAGTTTGTTAAACCGCAGCAATTACCAAATGGCAATATACTAATGCTGCTGTCATCACAGGATGAAATGAGTTATCAAAAAAGGCCTGTGACAATCAATATCGATGAGTATATTGATAACCAGCAAGCCACTGCGGTATCGGGCGAAACCGACAACACAACTAACAATGCCATAAGCGATTTACCGCTCAGTTTTGATTTTAAATTTAACTTCGCAGACGCGCTATCTCCTTCTGGGCGCTTAACTCATTTATATCCATTACCTGATAACAGCCAACGTTATTTATTGAGTTGGGATCTTTGTCGGGTTGTTGTTGAAGAACAAATCCGTGCATGTGGTCAATTAACTGATGAACAGTTACTGGATCAAACCTTAACACTTGCCGATCCCTTATATGAGCTTTGGCTACTTAACGATGCCGACGGTACTCAGCAGTTAGTCGCCAATAGCGAAGAAGGTAAAGTGATTACTGAAGCGTTAGTGATGCAGCCTTCATCGCAACCTAAAGCCTTTATCGCCGATCAAGTGGTTGGTAATGAACTTGATCCACAGTTGCACCAAGAACTCGCTGCGGCAATTCACATTCGCAGCGTATATGATTTTGATGGTCAAGACAGCAGCAGTAATCAAGGCGGTATTAGTCGATTACGCGATCCTTCATTAACCCCCGCCAGTGAATTACCAGCGCGCTTTTTAAAAGTCGTCCGCGGCGTACCTATGCCACCTGATGAAGTTCGAGATATTGCCAATACCGATTTTGGCCGCAGCCGAAATCAATTAATGCGCGAAGTTATTGGCTACACCCCAATTCAGCCAGACGGCTCAGTGAAAATTAAAGTCCCTGCAAATGTGCCATTGGCCATCAGTGTCTTAGATAGCAACGGCCAACGCATTGGTGGTCGCCACAGCCAATGGATAAGTTTACAAGCCGGTGAAACCCTGCAATGTATGGGTTGTCACACGGCTAACAGCCAATTACCTCATGGCCGTTATGATGCCCAAGCAGACAGCATTAACACAGGGGCGATTGGTGGCTCTGCATACCCTAATGCCAGCAGCAATATTATTCCAATACAAGGTCAAACCATGGCGCAGGCCGATGCCATGGTCAATGGCATTGCAGAGCTATCGGCGAGCCTACGTTACGATGATATTTGGACTAATCCAGCTATCTCAGCGCCAAACCCGAGTATGAATCTGAGTTATGAAAACTTAACAACCCCTGCACCAAATGGCAGTGAATGTTTTAATAATTGGACCCCATATTGCCGCATTCAAATCAACTATGAAGAACATATTCAGCCCCTTTGGGATTTACCTCGTTTAGCCATAGACGAAGACACCTTAGAGGTCCTTGCGGATAACACTTGCACCGTGTGCCATAGCAATGTCGATGATAATAACCTTGCCCAGGTGCCAGCTGGTCAGCTTGAATTGATTGCAGCTCCATCAATAGATCAAATCGCTCACCTAACGAGTTATCGTGAGTTATTTTTTAATGATGTCGAACAAGAAGAAGTGGATGGGATCGTTATCGACAAACTAGTCGAAGTGCTAGATGCCGATGGTAACGTGGTTTATCAACTGGATGCCGATGGTGAATTGATACTCGATGCCGAAGGTAATCCAATTCCTGTATTAACCACAGTGAATGTACCAGCAATTATCTCGACTAATGGTGCCAGAGCCAGTAGCAGGTTTTTTAATACCATGAATGATGAAACCCATCAAAATATGCTGACAGCCGACGAACTTAAATTATTAAGCGAATGGATAGATATTGGGGCTCAGTATTACAACACCCCTTTTTACGCTCAAGATTAGTCGAAAAGACTTTTGATAACAGCCGCCATAATAAGAGCAACCTTGGTAAGAGACGGCTTGATAAGAAAAACCTTGATAACAACAAAGTTAAAAGCCAAATAAAAACAACAATAAACAAGGACTGATGATGTTACAAAAAGGAAACTATGTTTAATTTCGCCTGCCCATTCAAATTCATGTTGGCAGGTACATTACTCTGTTTAACGTTATTGAACTCCAACCTTGCTCACGCTGAATCCTCGGCGGCGCAGTTAACCATTGATGTTCCCTTTGTTGAGCTTCATTCAGGCCCAAGTGCAGGCTATCCCGTCGTACATGTTGTTGAGCAACATGAACAGGTCAGTGTACTACTCAAACGAACATCTTGGCTCAAAGTCCGTGATAAGCGTGGCATTGAAGGTTGGTTTCATGAAGATGACTTACGCGGACTCAGCCAACATGGTGAAGCGGTTAACCAGCATGTCATTGGCACTGAAGCCTTTATGCAAAGAGACTGGGAATCGGGCGTAATGTATGGCGACCTTGAAGGCGCTAACTTTTATAACGTGCACTTAGGCTATGTTTTCACCCCTGTTTTTAGTGCTGAAATATCTGCAGGTAAAGCCTTAGGTAGCATTTCTGATAGTGACTTATTTGAAGCCATGCTTAACAGCCATCCTTTTCCTGAATTTACCTTGGTCCCTTACATTGGCATAGGTGGCGGCATTATCAACACTAAGCCTCACAGTGTTATCGCGGATTCTGAATCACGTCAAAGCACCTTAATGAGTGCAGCGGCTGGGGTTAAATACCATCTCGCACGTAACTTTATCTTACGCGCCGAATATAAACTCTCGTTGGCCTTAACCGACAGAGATGAAAATGAACAACTTCAATCTTGGAAAGTCGGCTTTAGCGTCTTTTTCTAATGGGCATGGGAATAATGAAGGCAATGATGAAAACAGCGATAACAACAAAAATAAGCATTAATACCATGGTAAAAAACGCAATTAAATCTTGTTTAACCCTAAGTATCGTCACTTTAGGCATGGGCTATAGCGCCATTGCACTTTCAGCTGAAGCTAGCCAATCAAATACCGTCGGAGTTAAAGCCGATGTTGAGCGCCGCGAAGTACTCGATGATGTATTGGATACCGAAAATTTCGAGGTCGGTATTCAAGGTGGCTTGATGTCAATTGAGGACTTTGAAAATAGCCCTTGGATTAGTGCACATCTGGGGTATCACATCAGTGAACACTTTTATGTCAAAGGCAGATATGCAGTCGCTGAAGGCGGATATACCAGTTTTGAGAAGCTTGCTAATACCGCGCCTTTACTGACAGATGAAGAGCGCGAAATGACCTACTACGGCCTCAATATTGGTTATAACCTTCTGCCTGGTGAAATATTTTTCAGTGAAGATTTAGTCTTTAACAGTGTGTTCTCCATTGAAGTCGGTGGTGGTAACACTGAGTTTGCCGGTGATGAACAATTTACGGTGAACTTAACCGCTAACTACCGTGTTTTTCTCAATGACTGGGTTGCATGGGATCTGGCGATGAGTGACTACATCTTTGACACTCAAATAACAGGCTCATCAAAAACGACGCACAATTTAACCTTTTCTACCGGTATTGCTGTTTATTTTTAATCTATAGCCGTTGGTCACAACCTAGCTCGAAAAAGAGTTAAACAAAAATTAAATAGTAAGAAAAAAAGGATTATCAATGATGTTATTTAAGCGTGGGTTCATTGCCCTGTTTACCCTATTTACTTTAAGTGTATCGATTCAAGCCAATGCGTTATCAGAAGGCGATATGGCACCAGATTTCACCTTAAAAAACATGCAAGGTGAGAACCTTAAACTCTCTGAGCAGCGCGGCAATATCATCCTGATTAACTTCTGGGCATCTTGGTGTGGACCTTGTAGAAAAGAGATGCCAGTACTGCAAAAGCTTGAAGACAAATATCGAGATTTAGGCGTTGCCGTTTGGGGCGTCAATGTTGAGCAAGAAAACCAAGCAGGTAAAGACTTTCTAGCCGATCTTAATTTAAGTTTTGACATCTTTTTTGACGAAACAAACAGCCTATCTGAGACCTACGATGTAAAAGCCATGCCAACGACTGTGATTGTCGATCGCGACGGCAAAGTGCGATATGTGTTCTTAGGTTATCAAGACGGTTACGAGAAAAAATACGCCGCTGCGATTAAAAAGCTGATCAGAGAGTAACCCTATGATGAATCCAATCAAAAAAATGCTCATGCTCATAACGGCCCTGTCGTCACTATTCATAATATCGGGCTGCTCAAGTTTAGACATAGAACCTTGGGTAAAACCTTATGAACGCCAAAACCTTGCCGATCCTATTATGCGATTTGGTAGGCACCCCATTGCCAATATGCACGTAGCGCATGTATTGGAGGCCCGTGAGTCTGCTCGCGGAGCAGAAGGAACTGGAGGCGGTGGCTGTGGTTGTAACTAAGATGCTCAAGTGCTTATTAAAGACAGCCACACTGACAGGATTAATTCTCTGCTCGCCACTCAGCCTAGCAGCAGTGCTAGAGCCTGATCGCGCTGATGTGCTTTATCACAGCTATGAAGGCGGCGGGATGAAAATTGACGGTCCTTCGGTATTGCTTCGAAAAAAGACCTCAGAATCATTGGCGTTTACTGGCTACTACTACCTCGATAGCATTTCTTCGGCCTCTGTAGATGTGCTCAGTACAGCAAGTCCATATAGCGAAAAGCGCCATGAAGGCCAAATTGGGGTCGAATACCTCAACGATAAGACCTTAATGACCTTTAATGCCCGCCAGAGTGATGAAGACGATTACCTCGCACAATCCTTTAGTGTTAATGTATCTCAAGATACCTTTGGCGATTTAACCAATTTAAGTCTTGGTGTGTCATATGGTGATAATGAAATACGCCGCAATGGCGATGACCAATTTGAAGAACAAAGCCAGCAGTACCGTATTCGCGCAGGCATAAGTCAAATTTTAACTCGCAACTTAACCGCGCAACTTAACTTTGAAGCCATTGCTGACGAAGGTTACCTCAATAACCCATACCGTACGGTACGCTACATAGATACAACTAACCCATCCGGTGTTGGCTATCAGTCAGAAATCTATCCAGAGACTCGTAACTCGTTTTCAACCAAATTATCGGCAAGCTACTTTCTGCCCTATCGCGCGGCGTTATTTTTTCATTATCGCTACTTCAACGACAGCTGGGAAATTGATGCTAATGATGTCGAACTCGGATACCGCCACCCTATTGGTGACTTCTTAGAACTTGAATTTAAAGTGCGTTACTACCAGCAAACTCAAGCTGAATTTTATAGTGACTTATTCCCTTATCAAGATGCACAAAACTACCTAGCCCGCGATAAAGAGTTAAGTGACTTTAATGACTTAACCTTAGGCCTAGGTGTCACTTATTTAATGCCTGAAAGCTTATCTTTTGGAGATACTCGCTCAGAAGCCAGTATTCAATGGGACTACATCACCTTCGACTACAACAACTTTAGAGATCCCACTGCTGATGGTGGCGTAGGTAACGAACCGTTTTACAATTTTTCCGCTAACGTCATCCGCGCTTTTTATAGCGTTTACTTTTAATCATTTTGCGTAATGTTAGCGATTTAGCCCATTTTCAAGGTAGAAATATGAACAACACAGATCAAGGTACTGGACAAGGTACAGCGCAGGGTAACACTGTTAAGTCATCTACAAATTTTAAAATATGGCTCACTTTGGGGCTATTTATAACCGTGTTCTGGAGCGCGATGCAGCCAAGTGCCGCGTTAGCCAATACTAATAGTGACGCGAGTGCTAATGCAATGACTAATGGTAATGGTAATGGTAGCGCTGATAGTCAGAGTCAGGTAGCAAGCGATCTTGAAAACATCAAAAGCCAAGTCATTAAATTAAATCGTGATTTATTCATTCTTGAAGAAGACTTATTGTTCCCCGCAAGCACTCAAATAGCTGTATTTGTGTCAGTGGATATTGGACGTTTTTTTACCCTAGACAGTGTCGAGCTAAAAATTAATCAGCAAAATGTAGCCGGTTTTTTATATACCCAACGCCAACGTCGTGCACTGGAAAAAGGCGGCATTCAAAAAGTCTATATGGGAAATTTGAAAATGGGACAGCATCAGCTTACCGCTATTTTTACCGGTGTTGATGCAGAAGGTCGCACCGTACAAAGAGCAGTGACTCATCAATTTGAAAAGACAGATGAAACCGTGATGGTGGAATTGAAACTTGAAGATAATGAATCCAGTTATCGTGCAGATGTGAAAGTTGAAGAGTGGGTTTTATAACGGTTATGCCAGTTAATATGAACCAAGCTTTCCGTGACTTTAGCCGCTATGCAGTAGCAACGCCTCAGCTAAAAGCGATATTACTGCTTATCGTTAGCGGCTGTTTTTCAACTGCAGCTATCAGTGCTGATATGCCCACTGATGTCTCAACTGATGAACTAAATAAGCAACCAACTGAAGTTGCTAATGCAACGACTGCAACTAATTTAACCCTTGCTCAGCAAGCTAACCTGCGCAATAAACTTTATCGCCAAGCCTTATACTTTTATTTTGAAGGTGATTACAACGCCGCATTAAGCCAAGTTAGCCTAAACAGACAGCGCTTTGATGCTGATACCGCAAAAAGCCATTTGTTTGAAGCTGGCTTACAGGTATCCATCGGTTTACATCATCAAGCTACAGAGACGTTGGCCACGTTCGAGCAAGCATTAATTCAACAACAAGCAGACGATAAGTTGGCAGGTATTGAGCCACCAACCGAAGATAAACAAGGCAATAAAACTGCCACCTCTGCTGATGAGTTAAAGCTTATCGCGCTACTACAGTTGTCAGAACAACAAATAGAGCAAGGTAAACACAGTGCTGCCCAGCAAACCCTCGCTAATATCACTCAACTGCCTGCTTCATATGCTGAGCAATATCAGATCCTACATCAATTGGCATATTGGCCTGCATCTGTGACTCCTTCAGCGAAAATACTTGATGAGTCAGCCGCGGGATCAAACCAAGCAGATACTGAATTAACTGCAAAGTCAGCATTATCTGCTTACGTCATGCTTAACCAAGCACTGCAATTGATGCAAGCAAAGGATTATCAACGCGCAGAAACACTGCTGGTACGCATTAAAAACATAAACGTAGCAGCAACTGAAACGAATTTCTGGCAAAGCTTATTTACCGAAAAGAGTCCACAACAACGAGCTCAAGTTTCTAGTAAAAATGTTAATAAAGAAATCACTGACATAAGCATAATGACAGCTGATGAATTAAAGGCAGACAAACAAATCCAGCAGCAAGCCATTAATGATTATGCTCAATTATTGTTAGCCCAACTGTATGTTAAACAAGGTCTATACCAAGCAGCATTCGATCAATTACAAGATTTTCCTGAGCACAGTCCTTACACTGAGTCTGCACTATTTCTATTTGCCTTCTCAGCTCAGCAGATCAAGCGATATGACACTTCACTGGCATTGCTTGATTTATTAAAACGTGACTATCAATACTCCCAGCTCGGTTGGCAATCAGCATTACTCATTTCTGCTCAAATCAAACAGCAAAACACACTTTCTGAGAGCCTATATAGCTATCAACAAGCCGAGCAACTCTATGTTGAACAATTAGCTGACTTAGCACGCTTTCATACCGATATTAAGCAAACAGAATTAACGCCATTATTGTTCAACAGTAATGTAAACGCTCAAACGGGAGCTAATGGTCAATGGCTGCAAAAAGCCTTAGAAAATCCAGAGCTGAAACACGATATCGATACCTTATCTGAGTTATCACTGTTAACGAGCAATATTGACCGTCAGCAGCAAAAAAATGCCTGGATAAAAGAGAGCTTAACACTCAATAAACAGCGTCAAGCTCGCATCATCGAACAGCAAAGCCAAACCCAGTATCCTGAATTGATTCAGCAGTTAACCAATCAAAAGCAGCTGTTAGCACAAATGATTACTGAGGCTGAGGCACAAGAAAACGCAGATATTTTTGCCAATGACGCAGAGCAAGCATGGCTTAAACGCGTCAATGAAAGTGAAAACGTTATCAAGGCTATTCGTGGTCAGCGCAGCACTGAAGAGTATCAACAAAGACTAAACCGCGTTAAAGCAGTCCTTAACTGGGAGTTGCAACAGCAATTTCCTCAAAGGTTATGGCAACATAAAAAATTACTTAAACAAGTCGACCAACAACTCGTACTGGTAAGTCTGCAGCAACAACGCTTTGCTCAGTTAGCCAATTCTCAGCAACAAACCACTGCGTTTGAGCAGCGCCAAGCTCAAGCAGAAACGAGACTGGTTACAACAATTCAAAATATCGCAGCACTTGAATCCTCAACCAAAGCTCAAATTCAACAAAAAATCTCAGCCTTTGTTTCTGAGCAACAAATTCAGCTTGAACAGTTATTACTGGCCTCTCGCCATGAAATGGCGGCTGTATTAGAGCAAATGTCCCAACCTGTTATAAATGGGGAGAAATTATAATGACCCCATCAAAACCAACGCTATCTCTACTCGTTAGCTGCATGATCATTGCTGGCGTCAGCGGTTGTAAAAGCACCCTAGATACTCAAGCTAATAACAATCCCAAAAGAGCGACATTAACTGATTTAGCCAAACAACAACCCCAAGTTTCATTGGACTCACTTGCTCTGACAAAAGCGCAGCGAAGCCAAAAACTTGCGCAAATTTATCAGCAATTACTGACATTAGAACCCAACCCAGAAGTCAGAACACACGTTGAATATCGTCTGGTTCAAATTAAGACTGAAAATCTTGAAGAGCAAATGTTTGGTGAGCTTGAAACCACAGTTCTTGATGAAGATACAGGGGTTAACCCGTTAGCTGCAGAGCAAAAAGCTTTGCAACAATTCAAGCAAAACGATCAACAGCTAGTAAAATTAATCGCTGAGTATCAAACACTATTACAGCGCTACCCTAATCGCGCTGATAACGAGCATCTGCAGTATCAACTGGCAAAAGCGCTAGATTTGCAAGGCCAGCTAGATGAAAGCTTAATCGAGATGGAATCGTTATTATCCCGCTACCCTAACACTCAATATTTAGCGGAGCTTAACTTTAGGCGCGGCGAAATCTATTACAACTTGCAAGATTACCCTGCTGCGATAAGCGCTTATAAACAGGTTCAATCAGCTGATAACAATGATAAATATTTACTCAACAGCATTTATATGTCTGGCTGGTCACTGTTTAAACTGAATCGCTTACCTGAGGCTGATAGTACCTTTTTAGCCGTGTTCGATACGATTTTAGCTAACCATAAACCAAAGCAAAATGAGTTAACCGCAACGGATTTCAGTTTTGCCAGTTTGAGCAGTCGCGAGCAAAACCTAGCAATTGATGCGCAGCGAGTTTTAAGTATTTCACTCAGTCAGCAGCAACAATCCGTATCCTTAGTTGCACTGGTGACATCAAAACAAGACACGCGTTACTTACCTATTTATCAACATGTTCTATTTGATAACTTAGCAAAATTCTTACTGAAACAAGAGCTGCAACATGATGCAGAGCTGGCCTATCAAGCCTATATCGATTTGGCACAAGATAACATTTGGTCTGCTCGTTACTCATTGGCTTTACTTGAGCTTTATCAGCGCCAAGGTAAATTTGCTTCAATGCATAAACTCAAAAATGATTATATTAACCAGTACGGGTTAAATAGCACTTTTTGGAGTCAAGCAAGTGCAAAGCATCAACAAGAGTTACTGCCTCATTTACTGGCATTTAGTGATGAGCATAGCCGCAGAGTTTACGCCAACGCGCAAAATCAGCCTGCAGGCATTGGCCGAGTAAGCGCTTTTAAAGCGGCTGCAAATGCATTAAGTACTTACTTACAACTCGCAAAATTGCCACAGGCAAGCAGCTTACTCAGCAAAGATATTCACACTGATGAATACCTGTTTGCTGATGCTAATTTTGAAGCCAAGCAATTTAGACAAGCACTTAACAGTTATAAAACTATCGCTTATGGTGAAATCAGTTCTATTGATGATTCGGTTCAAGCAGACCAGCCAAACCAACAAGCTGATCACTTAAGCCAACCAAATAAGCAGCTAAACCAAGAGCAGATAGCCCTCAAAAAGCAGGCTGCTTATGCAACCACAATCACAATTCGAGAAATCCTAACGCCGCTGCAAAATCAAGCTAATGCAAATTTGGATAGCACTCAGGTCGTTGTCCAAGAGAGGGTCGCCTTAGATAAACAGTTTATCGCCAACTATCCAGATGATAAACGCGCTCTAGAGCTTGCAACTCACGGCGCCCAATATTCATTTGCATCGAAAAACTACCTGGATTTAGCCCAGTTCAGCGAATTTGTATTAGTGACTCACGGTGTCATTAATCAACCCTCTGAGAAAAGTGCAGAACAAATAGCGGTAGTAGCGCGACAAACACCTGATGAATTAGCCAGTGTACAAAAACCTCAGGCTTATATCGCCCTAGATAAATCAAGTGTTATCAATCCAGTAGAGCACGGTAAACAGCTGCCTAAAACTCAATTAAAACAAGTACAACTTGTGACTCAGTTATATGCTCACGGGTTATATCAGCAAAGCCAATATGCCCTTGCTGAGCAATCTTATAATCTGGCGTTAAAATATTTAAGTGTCAGTCAAACACCGACAGCGCAGCAAGCGACATCACGAGTTGAAATGCGCGATTTATTAGCATCAAGCATTTACTTCCAAGCACAGGCTAACAAGAACGACAATCCGCAACTTGCTGTTGTCGATTTATTGCGGATTAGCAAAGCTGTGCCTGAATCAAAATATGCAGTCAGTGGCGAGTTTGAAGCGGCGAATATCTTGCTTTCGCAACAGCAATGGCAACAAGCTATTACGGTATTGGTGCCATTTCAAAAGCGTTACCCTAAACATCAATTCAGTGCATCAATCCCAGCAAAACTTGCTCAGTCATATGAAGCATTAGAACAATGGGAATTGGCTGCTGAGCAACTGTTGATTATTGTTGCCAATGAACCCAAAGGAGCGCTAAAGCGTGAGGCGCAATATACTGCTGCGGAGTACTACCTCAAAGCAGGCGAAACCGAAAAAGCCCGCTTAACCTATCGAACATACGCTAAAGATTACCCTGAGCCTTTTGATGTAGCACAAGAAGTACGCCTTAAAATGAGCGAGTTTTATCAAGTTTCTAACGAGCCCAACAAGGAATATTACTGGTATCGCCAGATATTAACCTTCCACGCCAAGCAGCAAGCTAAAGCGAATACCTTTGCTGGGCGAGAAATTGAAATTGCCTCTATTGCAGCTTCTGAATTAGCCCAAGCACACCAGCAAACATTTATCGCGATTAAGCTAACCGCGCCATTAAATAAAACCTTGAAGCGTAAACAAGACGCGATGAAACAAGCTATTGGTTATTACCAGCAAGTGTTGGACTTTCAACGAGCACAATATGTGCCGCAAGCAACCTTTAACTTAGCTGAAATGTATCGCCAGTTAGCGGCTGATGTTATGGACTCTGAGCGCCCTAGTGACCTAGATGAATTAGCGCTGGAAGAGTACGAAATATTGCTTGAAGAGCTCGCCTATCCATTTGAGGAAAAGGCTATTGAAATTCATATCAGTAACACTGAGCGAGCTTGGCAAAATATCTATGACCAATGGATTGGCAAAAGTTTCACAACCTTAACTGAACTGTCACCTGCGTTATATAACAAACAGGAGGTGACACATGATGTCGTTGAATCAATTCACTAAACCTTTAAGTAAGAGAGTAAACAGTCGGGTGAATAATAAAGTGAATAACACACTTTCCTCAGCTCATGTCACCATCAAGTTATTAATGGGTTTCAGCCTAATGATCTTGTCTGCATGCTCAACGATGACTAATGGTCAAGCGAGTGAAAACGCCGAAGCTAACGGTATTGATGCCCTAGATAGCAGTATGGTGGATATGGTTAACACAGATGATGGCAATGCTAGCTCTGTGGCAAATGGCTCTGTAGGGAACAGCTCGAACAAGCAAACGGCAAGTAATGGCGCTTTAAATGACATAACAGCCAACAATTACAACTTATATGCTGAGCAAGCACAGCAACGTTTAGCCAATGTACCCAGTACGGTGTTAACTCAGTATCAAGATGCGCTTGCTCTGATGAAACAACAGCAATTTGATCAAGCTGATGTATTATTCGATCAAGTACTCTTGGCGCAGCCAACCCTATCAGGTGCATTAGTAAACAAAGCCTTAATCGCCATTAATAAAAGTGACTTTAGTCAGGCTGAATCTTTGTTAAATCAAGCCATTGCCGTTAACCATAAAAACCCTTACGCCTTTCAGTTGAAGGCCCTTGTAGCAAGAAAGCAAGGTCAATTTGAACAGGCAGAAAAAGATTATTTAACCGCATTATCTATTTGGCCTAATTATCCAGAAGCACAAGTTAACCTGGCTATTTTGCTCGAGCTATACCGAGGAAAACTATTAGATTCGAGACGTTATTATCAATCCTATTTATTGCTAAAACCTGATGATGTTCAAGCCCAGCGATGGTTGGCTGGCGTTGAAATAAAAATTCAGCGCGCTGGGCTCAATTTGCAAGAAGGAGAAGGATAAGATGGTTAGTTCATTAACCCCGATGACAACATACCGTGTAAACGCAGCGGTTATTGCTGTTATGACACTCTTGCTGCTATCAGTCATTAGCATTGGCCAGCTTAATGCCGCTGAAACCGTCAGCACAGCAAACAAACCCGTATTAATTGAAAGTAAAGTGACCGGCACGCAAGAGCAACCCAAAGTGCTTTACATCATGCCTTGGCAAGGAATTACCAACCCTGTAGCAATACAAGATAACAATATGCAAATCATCTTGCCGCAATTCAAACCGATTAACCCTAAAAAGTTCCAACAAGAGGTACGTGATTTCAGTGTGAATACTTCATCAAAACAATAAAGGGTGTATTCACCAAGATAAAAGTTTAACCCAAAGCAGTAACAAAAAAGCAGTAACAAAAAATAACTACATTTAGGACGAGTCAAAAACAACTTCGTTCGACTCTATAAAAAGGAAAATATCATGAGTTTTACCGACCATATTATTGCATTTTTACAAAATGGTGGCCCGTTCATATACCCTATCGCCCTAGTATTAGTCGTCGGTTTGGCCATCACTATCGAACGCTGGTTATATCTCAGTTCAGCTCATCGCACTAACCAAAAAGCATTCTCGTTAATCAAAGAAGCACTTAAAAGCGGTGATGTCGCGACAATCAGTCAACATGCGCAAAATAATAAAGCCCCTGTATTTGATGTATTGCAATCTGGTATCGTCAGAATTTCACAAGCTAATCGCCGTGAAGATGTGGAATACGCCATGGAAGAAACCATCATGGAGTACATGTTGAGACTTGAAAAGCGCACGCCATTTATTGCTACCTTAGCCAATATTGCTACGCTACTTGGTCTACTGGGTACCATTATGGGGCTGATTGCAGCGTTCTCTGCGGTAGCCAGTGCAGATCCAGCTGAAAAAGCTAACCTGCTGTCTTCCAGTATTTCTGTTGCAATGAACACCACTGCATTTGGTCTTATTACCGCTATTCCGCTAATTCTATTTCACTCAACACTGCAAACTAAAACTGCGACTATTGTTGATTCAATTGAAATGGCTGGCATTAAATTACTTAATTCACTGTCATTTTCTAAGCAAGCGGATTCGGACCGAGGCTAATAATTATGAGACGCCGTCGTCGCCCTAATACCGAAGATGCAGAACTCGATATCACTTCATTTATGAATTTGATGATCGTGCTCGTGCCTGTGTTATTACTGAGTTTGGTATTTTCACAAGTACGGATACTAAATCTGCAATTGCCTGTTATGTCAGAATCTCAACAAGCTGAAGATGATCAAGAACCTAAAGTATTGGAACTGGTCATTACTCAGCAAAGTCTTGAGCTCAACTACCCTGCGGGCATATTACTTAAACGTATTGAAACAACAGAACAAGGTTATGATTTCAAGGCTTTGTCTGTGTACTTACAAGACCTTAAACTGACTTTTCAACAACAAGAAATCGATAAAAATGACATAGTGCTTTTGCTTGAATCTAATATCGATTATCAGACCATTGTGACTGCAATGGATACCGTGCGTTCATACAAAGCAGTGGTTGCGGCTAATCTAGTCGATGCTGAACTGTTTCCGCTTATCTCATTAGGCGATGCACCTGAAGAATCACTTGCTGAAACACAAGTAAGTGAAACCACAGGAGGCAAATCATGAAGCAATCACCCAGAGCTAAACGACTTGCTAAGCACCATAAGCGCTTTAAATCAGGTGGCAAACTTAACTTAGTTGCCTTGATGGATATCTTTACGATTTTGGTATTCTTCTTGATTGTGAATCAATCTGAAGTACGCGTTCTACAAAATATCGAAAAGATAAAGTTACCTGTCTCTATTGCTGAAGAACTGCCAGTTGAAAACCTGGTTATCACAGTACTTAAAGATACAGTGCTTATCCAAGAGCGAGCTGTTTGGCAAAATAGTGCTGATAAGCCTAACTTCAGTGAACAAGAAAACCTTGAGTTTATTGAAGCGATGACTACTGAGCTTACATACCAAGCGAGTAAACGTACTGAGTTAACAGAGTCAGAAAAGGAAAAAGGCCGTGCCGTCACCATTATTGGCGATAGCAGCACACCTTATATGGCGTTAAAGCAAATTATGGCTGCTTGTGCTGAAACGGGATATAGAAATATGTCATTAGCCGTGGAACGCCAAGCCAGTAAAACGGCTGAGGAGAGTTAGCATGACAGCAGCAAGCTTATCCCATTCGTTTAATGGCAGTAGCCCAAATGGTAATAGCTTTAACGACATAGGTGATTTATTTAAGCCCAGTAAACAAGATAGGTTATTTAAACAGATCTTAGTGTTACTACTGGTCATTTACGCTGTGTTCGGCATCGGTGTGCCTTTACTTGAGCAAGTTGAAGTGCCAAGAGAAGTTAAAGAGCAATTACCACCGCAGTTAGCGAAAATAATGCTTAAAGAAAAACAACTTCCAGTGCCTGAAAAGCCAGAAGTTATTCCTGAACCTGAGCCAGAACTTGAAAAAGAACCGGAAAAGGTTGAAGAGAAGCCTATCGATAAACCTGTTGAAAAGCCAATAGTACAGCCGACAATGACCCGTGAGGCCGCAAAAGAAAAAGCACAAACTTCAGGGCTAGCAGCCATGAAAGATGAGCTTTTTTCAATGCGTGAAGCGTTTGATATCAAGCCGGCATCTCAAAGTGCCCTTGAACAAACGCAGGCGCAAGAAGTGAAAGTCAAACGTAAGATGTTAGCAGCTTCGGCCAATACCCAAAGTGAGAGTTTAACCACCTCTACCGTCAATCAAACCGTTGTGTCAGATGCTTTAAGCACTAAAAACACCCAACAAATTAGGTTGGCAGAAGAGGAGGTGTTAGCTACTCAAGGGGCAATTGCCGAGGAAGAGCAACTGGCTTCTGCGGGAAGCCAACGTTCAGAGGCTGCATTACGCCGCACACTTGAGGCGAACAAAGCACGTTTATATGCCTTGTATAATCGAGCTCTGCGTAAAGACCCTTTCCTCAAAGGTAAAGTCATGTTTGAGATTGAGATCCTGCCTAATGGCAGCATTAGTCGGGTTGATATTCAATCAAGCCAGCTTAACAATGCCAAATTAGAGCGCCAACTAAAGGTTGTGTTACGTTCAATCACCTTCCCAGCAGAAGATGTTGCAACAATGACAACCATTTGGGCGATCGACTTCTTACCCAGCTAGACAGAAGTAAGCGATAAATGATTAATTAATTTTTATCAGTTAACAATACGGCCAATTGGCCGTATTTTTTTATTTGCTTAAGGTTTAGAAAGTAAAACAGATTAAAGCACTTGCTTCATAATCTTAGCATCAGGGCCATAACTTGCGTTAGCCGCCTGCTCATGATCAATCTCAAAGCCCATTTTTTGCCAAAAAGGGACTGAGCCTTGTATTGCCACAAGTTGTATTTGTGAGTAATTGTATTGCTTAGCAATTAATTTTAACTGCTCAACCATTTGCTTACCGACTCCTGAGCCTTTTAATAGAGCAGATACCGCTAAATCATGTAGAAACAATTTATTACCCTCCTTTTTCTCAGAAAGTGTCTGATAGAGCTTAGGAGGCGTTTCATTAGCCCAAACATGAGCCAATAGATAAGCCATTACCTTTTGCTCTTCATTTTGATAGACAAAACAGCAGTGAGCAGAATGCTGCCATTTATCCCGAAGGACTTCGAGCGGCTCTGGTTCAATATCCACATACACTTGCGATTGGAGTTTATAGATTTCAGGCCACATTGACTCTGTAATTGGATTAATTGGCATTTCGGGCAGACTCTGAATGTAATAATTTAGAAAGTAATAATTTGGAACGTATGACTTATCCATCATACAAAAATAATCATATGCCTCAATCGATAAGTGATAATGGATAAATATAAGAAGATAAATCATAAATTTCAGGCAACAAAAAGCCCGTCATAAGACGGGCTTTTGCTTTAACCGTGAGGCTAAATTTGGCTGGGATACCAGGATTCGAACCTGGGGATGCCGAGATCAAAACCCGGTGCCTTACCACTTGGCGATATCCCAAAATTGGTTATGTATAACTTTTCATAAAGGAAGGTTTACATATTGAAAAAATTTGATGGTACGGGAAGAGAGACTTGAACTCTCACACCTTACGGCACCAGAACCTAAATCTGGCGTGTCTACCAATTCCACCACTCCCGCATCAAATCTTTCTCAGAATATACACTAATTATATATAGTGTAAACTCTGTTGTTGCTCTTTTCTAACTAAGTAGCATAGCGTTACCCACTAATCTACCTTTAAACATGGTAGCAATGGCGGGACTTGAACCTGCGACCCCAGCATTATGAATGCTGTGCTCTAACCAGCTGAGCTACATTGCCTAAGATGGCTGGGATACCAGGATT